>JBEISW010000087.1:0-8080 GCA_040375215.1 Crocinitomicaceae bacterium
AGAACATTGGCTCTAAGCACTGTAAGTGGAATGACTACTGGTCAGCGCTATGATGTTAGAATTCAGTCTAAGCATGTAGACAATGCAACTGTTTCTGATTTCTCTACCGTTGGTTGTGTTAGAACACTCGGAGCTGCAGGAATGCCAACATTAGATAACAATGACGAAGTTGTTGTTGCTAGAGACAATGCTTCAGGTATCTATGCTGCATATCCTAATCCTTTTGATGGAAACAATATTCGTATTGCATTGTCCAATGTTGAAGGTACAATGGATGTAGTAATTGTTGATGTTACAGGAAAGGTGGTTCATCAGGAGCAAATTGTTTCAGAAGGTGAATTGGTAAAAGATTTATCGATGAATGAAATGCTTCCAACAGGAATGTATCAACTTATTTTCAAGAACAATGGAAACGTCCAGTCCTTGAAATTAATGGTATCCAAATAGGTTTTGTTAGTTTTACTTGGTGCCGAAAGAAGGCCCTCCATTTGGAGGGCCTTTTTTTCTACTTTCGCTGAATGGAAATACACATTTGGTCTGATGTAGCTTGTCCCTTCTGCTATATAGGTAGAGAGCATTTACTCAATGCTTTGAAATTGTCAGGATTAGAGGACGTTCACTTGACTTGGCACAGTTTCCAATTAGATCCCTCGATTTCTAAAGAAGTTGAAGGTGAAACAATTATCAGTCATTTGTCTCAAAAAAAAGGAATGAGTATAGCTCAGGTGGAACAAATGATGGGTAATGTCGAGTCAATGGGACGAGAGGCCGGACTTTCTCTGAACTTGTCATCCACTCAAGTTTACAACACACTTCCTTGTCATTTGGTATTGCAATATGCAAAGTCAAAGGGAATGGGGGATGCCATGAAGCAAGCACTATTGGAGAGGCATTTTGTTCGAAATCAAAATTTGAGTGAAGTGCAATTTTTAAATGAAGCGCTTATAGAAATTGGAATCTTGGACATTAAAGCTGAGACCATAATCGCCGATGAGCAATGGATGAGAAAGTTTGAGGATGATTTGTACACTGCACAGCAATTCAATATAAGAGGCGTTCCTTTTTTTGTTTTTGATCACAAATATGCATTATCTGGAGCGCAGCCTGTTGATGTCTTTTTACGTGTGTTGAAACAAACAGCTGCGGAGCGTTAGTAATGGGTTGTAGTTTTGTTTGATAAATTTATAATGATGGAAAATTTTCAATGGTTAATTTGGGTGCTACTTGGACTGAATGCTGTAGTGGTAGTTTTGCTTTTGAAGCGCGGAGATGCTAAAGGAAGCGCAATGTCCAATGAACTCGTTCAATCCTCACTGAATCGAATTGAGTCTACATTGAAGGAGGAGACCAGAGTCAATCGCGATGAATTATCCAAACAAATGAAAGACAACCGTCAGGAATTGAACGATTCACTGCGTGTCTTTTCTGAGCAAAACCAAAGATTATCAAAGGAGTTGATGGATACCGTGAAGGCTGAGTTTAAGTTGTTCAAAGATGATTTTGAAAAGAATTTTAAGGGCTTTACCGATCATCAACGAGAGAAGTTCGATGACTTGGTCAACAAGACAGAAAAACGCTTGGAGGCCATGCGAGAAACAGTGGATGAGAAGTTGCAAAAAACTTTGAATGATCGATTAACACAGTCTTTTGCTGCGGTAGAGAGCAACTTGAAATCTGTTCAAGAAGGCTTAGGAGAAATGAAAACATTAGCGCAAGATGTTGGAGGATTGAAAAAAGTGTTGAGCAATGTGAAGCACAGAGGAGGAGTGGGAGAGGTTCAATTGGAAATGTTATTGGAGCAAATCTTGGCGCCAGATCAATATGCCGCCAATGTGAAGACCAAAGAAGGATCCAATGATTTGGTTGAGTTTGCGATTAAACTTCCAGGAAGAGATGACCAGCAATCACATGTTTACCTCCCTATTGACGCCAAGTTTCCAAAAGATGCCTATGATCAATTGGTAGATGCCTACGATAGTGGTGATGTTGGTGCTATAGACTCTGCCAATAAAAATTTGGAGAACACCATCAAGAAAATGGCAAAAGATATCAAGGATAAGTATGTTGACCCTCCGAATACCACAGACTTTGCCATCCTGTTTTTGCCATTTGAAAGCATCTATGCGGAGGTGATTAGAAGGTCCAATTTGCTGGAATATTTGCAAAGAGAGACAAAAGTGATAGTTACAGGTCCCACAACGTTAGCGGCTATTTTGAATAGCTTGCAAATGGGTTTCAGGACGCTCAGTTTGCAAAAACGAAGCAGTGAAGTATGGTCATTGCTGGGAGCAGTTAAGACTGAGTTCGACAAGTTTGGAGGTTTATTAGAACGTGCTCAGAAGAATATTGCTGCTGCTGGTGAGAACATTGACTCCTTATTGGGGACACGCACCAATGCCATTCGCAGAAAATTGAAGAACGTGGATAGCTTGCCCAGTGAAGAAGTCAAGAATATTTTACCTGAGTTGGGGTCTGCAGATGATGGTGAACCCGATTGATTAAGTCCAAGAGCAATGAAATAATATTTTAGTTTTGTCGTTCATCACGCGCTTATGAATGCAAGATTATTCATTTTTCTTATTTTCTTGTTTGGATTAATTCAAGCTAAAGCTCAATCCAAGTATACCATTTCAGGGACTGTAACAGAAGCTGGAAGTGGTGAGCTGTTGCCCGGTGTCATGGTCTTTTGCCCTGCCCAGCAAGAGGGTACATCGAGCAATGCTTACGGTTTCTATTCTCTTCAACTTCAGTCATTGCCGGCTGAGGTCATTTTCCGTTTTTTGGGACACAAGGAAGTGTCGGTTGTAGTAAATGCCAATGGACAGCGACAAGATGTGTCAATGGAATTGGCCGAGATTCAAAAAGAATTGGTTATCGAGGGAAATAGATATCTCAACACTGCAGAGCAGACGCAAATGTCTACCATTGAAATCCCAGTCGATCAAATCAAGAAGATTCCCGCTCTGCTTGGTGAGAAGGATGTTCTCAAGGTAATTCAGTTATTGCCTGGCGTGCAAAAGGGGAGTGAAGGCAGTTCCGGATTTTATGTTAGAGGTGGCGGACCTGATCAGAACCTGATCATTTTGGATGATGCTGTTGTATACAATGCCAATCATCTGTTTGGTTTTTTTTCTACTTTTAATGGAGATGCTTTGAAGTCAGTAGAGTTGATCAAAGGAGGATTTCCATCGCGCTACGGTGGTAGACTTTCCTCCGTGCTCAATATGCAAATGAAAGATGGAGATAAACAAAAATTTAAGGGTGAAGCAGGTTTTGGCCTTATTGCATCACGTTTAATGCTAGAGGGGCCAATCGCAAAAGGAAAAGTTTCCTACTTGGTCAGTGCCAGAAGAACATATATCGACATGCTTATCTATCCTTTTTTGCCAACGGATTCCAAGGCCGGATATTATTTCTATGACTTGAACGGTAAGGTGAATTGGGTTGTCAATAAAAACAACAGATTGTATTTGAGCGGATACACGGGCAAGGACAGGTTTTATTACCGTCCTTGGAGTGAATTTGGAGATCAGGAGTCTGCCTACCTCCAATGGTTCAATCGGACTGGGACTTTGCGTTGGAATCATATTTATAATCAAAAATTGTTTAGCAATACCTCATTGATTTATTCAAAATATCTTTTTGATATTGGTTCACAGACCAAACAGGATGGTGTCGAAACTTTTTCATTGAGTTATGGAAGCGGTATTCAAGATTGGACATTGAAGCATGATTTTGATTATGCGTTAAGCAATCGTCATCATATAAAAATGGGTGTTAGTACTATCAAACATCATTTTACACCAAGTGCAGTAGTAGTGAAAGGCGATTTTGCTGAAGGTGATTTGTCAGGAAAGGAAGAGTATCGTTCTTTTGAGAATGGTTGGTACATAGAAGACGAGATGAGATTGACCGACCAATTGAAATTGAATCTGGGTTACCGCTTGAGTAATTTTGTCATGAAAGACAATGCATATTGGGGATGGGAGCCTAGACTGAATGCTCGATTTTTGATCAATGAGCATTGGAGTGTGAAAGGAGGATACTCTCGAATGAACCAATACATGCATTTATTGTCTAATACAGGTATCGGATTGCCAACGGACTTGTGGATTCCTGCAACGGAGAATGTAAGTCCTATGCGCGCTGATCAGTGGGCTATAGGAACGACCAAGGATTTTGCAAAGAAAGATTGGAGCATAACACTAGAAGGTTATTACAAGAAGATGGACAATGTGCTCAGTTACAAAGAGGGCGCTAGCTTCTTAAATACAGGTGTTTTAGAAGAGGATAGTGATGTTTCATGGCAAGACAATGTAACCAGTGGAAAAGGGGAGTCATATGGGGCGGAATTTTTGTTGCAAAAGCCAACAGGAAAATTGTCTGGATGGATTGGATACACCCTTTCATGGACCAAACTGCAGTTTGATGCATTGAACAATGGGTTACCATTTTTTGCCCGTTACGATCGACGTCATGATTTTTCAGCAGTGGCCATCTATGAGTTGTCTGATAATATAACATTGTCAGGTACCTGGGTATATGGAACGGGCCAGGCTATTACTTTACCTAACGCCAATTACAATGTGTTGACGCATGATCCAGGCAGTAGCAATGGATTTGCTGGTGGATACAATGGTCAATGGGGAATGCCGGGTTACTATGATTTTGGGGTGCAAGATTTTGGAGCGAAGAATAGTTTTAGAATGGCAGCCTATCACAGATTGGATGTGGCTTTACAATTCCACAAACAAATGGAGCGCGCTAAGCGAACCATTGAGGTCGGGTTGTACAATGCCTACAATCGCAGAAACCCTTTCTTCTATGAAATCAGAACTTCTGCTTCAGGTAGGAATTACTTAAGTCAAATTTCTTTGTTCCCCGTCATTCCTTCCATTTCATGGAATTATCAATTTTAAATCAATGAGAAGAGTAAATATTTTCTTTTTCGGATTAATGATTTTTGCATTGGGCTGCGAGCAAGAAGCCGATATTCCACTTCCCAAAGTGGAACCTAAAATTACAGTATCCTGTTATATTTCGGATGATACCGACACAGTGCGTGCCTATTTGCGTTGGTCCGATCCGGTTTTTAGCAATGGTGATTCAGAAGGTGATATAATCAGTGATGCGCAAGTTGTTTTGTCTGGCAGTGGATTTTCGAGGAGTTTTGTATTCAATGATTTTCAACAGTATTTTGAATTGCCCGTGCAAGGATTTGAGTTAACCCCTGGTTTGGAGTATCGTTTGGATATCAAGGCGAGCAATGGATCAACGGCTTCTGCTGTCACGAGAATACCTTTGCAACAATCGGATATTCGATCCGCTTCTTTTGAGCGCAATGCTGAAGTAGATGATTTATTCAATCAATACTATGTAACGTATCGATTTGAAACAGTGTTAGGAAACCTTGAACCAGAGGAGCCATATTACCGAATCATTCACTATCAAAAATGGGAGGGTCCTGGTTGGTACCAATCGAGCAATGTATGGCATGCGTTTGCATCAGGAGACGATGAAGAAGGCATCATCAGTGAATCCAGTTTCTATGGCTACGATACGACCCTTATGCTGCACAAGGCGCATATCATTCACTGCTCCGAGGATTATTATCGATTCCACTCCACTATGGAAAACATCAGCTACGGACCTTTTGCAGAGCCTACAATCGTTTATTCAAACGTGAATAATGGATTGGGTGTTTTTGCCGGATTTAGGCAACTCGAGATTTTGTACTAAAAGCGCATTTTTTTAATGTTTTCTACGATGCTTTCGTCAAGGTCTTGCATATCACTGAGTTCTATTTCAAGACTCTTGGTGGAGCTGATGAGTTCCAATAATGACAATAGTAATGAAGTACAGAAAATAACCAATGAAGTGCCAAAGGTCCAACGGGCTTCACTCATCCATCCGTTGTAGATGCAATACATGCTCACAATGCAGAAAGCAAAAGTGAGTACTCCTAAAATTTGCATGTTCTTGATCAAACGCAAACGGTATTTAAGATTCTTGATTTGCGCATGCAGCAAGGCTTTTTCGTTGTCTTCTTTTCCTTTGTAGCGGTCATGGAGTTGTCTGATAACGTTGGCTAGCGCCAAAAAGCGATTGGTATAGGCCAATAGTATTAAACTAACCGCGGGAAAAAGAAGTGCTGGGGTATTGATGCTGATGTCCATGTTCAAAGGTAACGGCTATTTTTTTGGATGTTCGTCGTTGAAACAAAAAAAAATTATCTTCGTGTTCATGGATAGGAAGAAATTTTTAAAGCGCGGATTATTGGGTGGATTGGCTGCCGTATTCGCTGCCAAATGGTTCAATGCACAGGCTGATAATCCAGATGAATCTGAGAATAATTTATCCACAGTTAGAGGAGTGGAGGGTGTTTTTGCCCCAACCAATAAGCACATGGTAGGCAATGGTTTTAAGGTGATGAATTTTTATCCGGGAGGCAAAGGATTTGAGGATCGCATGTCTCCCTTTTTCCTGTTGGATTTCAATGCAGAGGTTAATTTCCCACCGTCCGATATTTCACAAGGTGTTGGTGTGCATCCACACCGTGGTATCGAGACAGTGACTTTTGCATACAAAGGTGCTATCGAGCATCATGATAGCAAGGGCAATCATGGTATTATTGGTCCTGGTGATATTCAATGGATGACTGCTGGAGGAGGTGTATTGCACAAGGAATACCATGAGCAAACTTTTAATCGTTCAGGAGGAGCTTTTGAGATGATTCAGTTGTGGATCAATTTGCCCAAGAAGCACAAAATGACACCGGCCAAATATCAGAGTATTGTTCACCATGAGAAACCCAAGTTTACCATTCCCAATGGTGGTGGTGAGGTTTATGTTATATCTGGTGAATTCAAAGGTGAAAAAGGAATCGCTTCAACATTTTCACCAATACACATGTATGATATTCATTTGAATGAAAATGGAGTTTTGGATTTTGAGGTTCCTGCTCATTACAATTCAGGAATCTTATTGGTAGATGGCCAAATTGAGGTGAATGGCCATCTGGTTCAAGAAAATCATTACGTTCAATTGAAAAATGAGCCAGGGGACATTGTCATAAAAGCCAATAAAAAATCGTTGATGTTGTTTCTGAGTGGTGAACCCCTGAACGAGCCGTATGTGAGCTATGGTCCATTTGTGATGAATACCGAGGAGGAAATTCGTCAGGCCATCAACGATTACAACGCAGGGAAGTTTGGATTTTTAGCGGATTAACTCATTTTGCCCTTACAACCAGCGTTGGTTAATCCAAAGCAAGACATCCTGAGCAGCTTGTTCGGGACTGTAGGCTGTGTTTGAAATGCCGCTGATGACTTGGGTAATGTCGTGGTCTACCTTCCCTGAACCCCAGGTTAAACAATCTGCCATGGTCATGTAAACGCTGTAATTGCGGTGAGGGGTTCCTGGACGCTCTCCTATAAGATGAATAATGGCTTTCTTCTGATGCGTTTGTTGTTGACCAAATAAAATGGAGCCGCATTGATAGCCTGTTCGCACTCTTCCATTTTTAACAATGATGGGCGAAGGAGCCATTTTCCATTTTTGATTTTTTGAACTTTGGTACAACGTAGTAAGAAAGGGTTTTAGGTGTCCTTCATCGCTCAAAGACAATACATTCAATCCATCGGACAAAACTACTTGGATGTCCCAGTAGTCGAAATTGCTGGATATATTGGACAATTGGACTCTTGAGGTGTCTGATAGTTTTTCACCACTTTGCGGATGATAGATGTAATCTTTTCTGTCCTGAGATTGGGACTGTAAAGTCAGTAATGGTGAAATGGATTTTATGAAGGGCGAAGACCATTCTTGCCAGATACTCTTTTTGGCATCTTCATAGATAGATCTTGTTTCCCTGTCCAATCGAGGTTCCAAATCCCATGTGTTTTCTCCATAGCCCTGTGCAATGGGCACACCTCTTTTTTCTACTCGTTCAATAGCCGCTTGTCCAATAATCTTTATTTCCTCCCAAGTTCGCTGATCTCCTTTGCGCAAAAGGTATTGATAATATACCGCAATGGGATTTCCAAAGTACTTTGTAGGTTGGTTATTGTTATCAATAACT
>JBEISW010000007.1:0-23145 GCA_040375215.1 Crocinitomicaceae bacterium
AAAATCAAATAGAAAAATCATCACATTGACTTCAAATTGCTGAATTTTACACCGTGAACGAAAAACCGCTCAATGAAGACCGCTGGATCACTTTTTTAGAGTGGTTGGCTGTAGCGCTAAATCTGGGATTTACTTACCTCTATATCCAACAAAACAGTTGGGCATTTCTACTAGGGATTCTTGGGCCTTTGTCTATTGCGGTCTTAAGTTGGAAAAAACGTCTCATTGCAGATACTGCCCTTCAATTTCTTTATATTATGCTGTCCATTTGGGGTGCTTTGCAATTGGGTGCAGATTGGAAGGCTGGCAACATCTCCATTTTTGCTCACTGCATAGGAAGCTCGTTGGCCATCTTCTTAACCTTGCTAGTTGGTTGGGTTTTGAAAAAAAGAACTCTTGCTGCCCTACCTTACTGGGATAGTTTGATAACAACATTCTCCATTTGGGCCACTATTCTCATGATGATGGGCATCCAGGAGAACTGGTTGTATTTCATATTCATTGACTTGTTCTGCATCTTTCTATTCTTGCACAGAGGACTACCTGTAATCAGCTTTCTTTACTTTGTTTACTTCTTAATGGCTTTGGAAGGTTATTTTCAATGGGGATGGATTACAAAATGAAAAATAAAATTTGGGTCATTGCCGGGGCAGAAAGTTCTGGCAAAACAACCCTTTTTGAATTGCTCAAACAAGAACTACCTGAATACCAATTTGTATCAGAATACAACAGAGATTGGCTCGCCAAAAGAGAGCTAAAAGCTCCTTTCTCTTTTGAAATCCTCGATCAGCTTTTTCGCGACAGCTTATCTCATTACCAAAACCTAATTTTTAAACGACCCACTATTCTGGACACCGATCTCCTAAATCTTTTGCTTTGGGCAGGACATATTCAGCACCCCTTGAGTTCAGAACTGGAAAAAGACTGGGATAAAACCCAATTCTCTTATCTGCTATGTCCCCCCAACATTCCATTTGAAAAAGACCCGCTGCGCAGCGGAGAAGCGGTGAGGCAATGGGCTTGGGAAGCTCACCTTCAAGCATTAAAAAAGCGCCACTGCGTTGTATTAGAACACAATGACGCTTCCATGCGCGTTCAGCAAGCAATGCAGACTATCCTTTCGATTGAATAGCGGCAATGCCAGGAAGAACTATTCCTTCTAAACTCTCTAACATTGCTCCACCACCGGTGCTGACATAACTGACTTGATTGGCCATGTTCAACTGATTGATGGCTGCCACTGAATCTCCTCCACCCACCAGAGTGAAACAACCTTTCTCAGTAGCTTCTGCCAAAGCCATTGCAATGGCCTTGGTGCCGTTGGCAAATTTCTCCATTTCAAATACGCCCATTGGCCCGTTCCACAGCACTATCTTGGCGTTGACAATGGTATGATGAAAAGCATCAATACTATCCTGAGCAATATCCAATCCCATCCATCCATCTGGTATGGCATCAATGGAAACCGTTTGAATATTGGCGTCATTGGAAAATTCATCGGCAATGATTGCATCTGTTGGCAATAAAAATTGGACTCCTTTTTCTTTGGCTTTTTTCATTAATGACAGTGCTTGATCCAATCGGTCTTCCTCTACCAAGGAGTTGCCAACCTTTCCTCCCATGGCTTTCACAAAAGTAAAAGCCATTCCACCACCTATGATGATGGAATCTGAAGTATTGATGAGGTTTTCAATGATTCCAATCTTGGATGAAACTTTGGATCCACCTACAATGGCCACTATAGGTTTGTCGGTGCTATTCAATACGCGGTCAATGCTCTTGACCTCATTTTCCATTAAATATCCAAAGTATTTATCCGTTGGGAAAAAATTAACGATGATAGCCGTGCTCGCATGTGCACGATGGGCCGTTCCAAAGGCATCGTTTACATACACATCACCGTTCTCTGCAAGTTGTCCTGCAAAGAACTCATCACCTTTTTCTTCCTCTTTGTAAAATCGTAAATTCTCAAGCACCAAAATTGACCCCGCAGACATTTCATCCACAGCCAGGGCCACCTTTCCTCCAATACAATCATCCACAAAAGAAACTGAACAGGTTGTTAAAGAAGACAAACTAGGAATGATGTGTCTCAATGAAAACTTAACCTCAGGACCTGATTTGGGTCGACCCAAATGCGACATCACAATCACCTTGGCTCCATCCTTTGCCAATTTCTCTAGCGTTGGGATTGCAGCTCTAACTCGGGTATCATCCGTTACTTCAAACTGTTCATTCAAGGGGACGTTAAAATCAACCCTCACTAGGACGCGCTTACCATTGAAATTTTGCTGATCTATTTGATACATAAAGATTAGAATAAAAAAAGGGGGCATTGCCCCCCTTGTATTTTAAAACAAATTATTTTCTGATTTGCAAGGATTTGCTGTACAGCTTTTTACCTCCAACAACCAATGAAACTTGGTATTGACCATTGATCAAATTGGCTACTGGAATATCAATGCTATACTGACCAGCAGACTTCACTCCCATGTTGTCATAAGAAATCAATTTTCCTTGTACATCACGAATCTCATAAGCAATGGCAGCAGAAGATGTCATGGTATATTGAATTTGCGCATGCGATACCGCTGGGTTTGGGAATAGTTTGAATGTACCCAATTTACCATCATTGATTTCATCCACGGATACACGCTCGCCAACAATCAAACGTATGGCTGGTGAGTATGAACGAGCAGTAAACCAGGCATAAGAATTACTTCCAGTTCGCAACAATTCAGCGGTTGAATTATCGGTATCAGAATTGTCCTGAGCCCAAACAGCCATTTGCATATCTGTGGTTGTGGTTGGGCTCGTTGTTGCATCTGCATTAGTTACCAAACAATGGAAATAAACTTCGTTGGCTAAAACTTCACCAGGTTCTGTAAATGGAACATAATAAAAAGCCTCGGCAGCATTTGAAATCATCTCTTGTGTCAACTCCACCTCATTAGAAGCCACTACCTCAGGAGATGGAGAAGTACTATTCATCCCGCTTGATGCGAAGTAAAGAATCGTATTGAAAAATGCTCCAACATCAGATTGATTTCCCAATAAGAAAGAGCTGCCGTATACACTTGATCCGTCATAAGGGAAGTGGTAAAAGTTACCATAACCATGAGGTGCAAACAAAGTAGGATCTGAAGGCGCTTCATTAGCCGTCAACTGAAAATCTAAATTGGTGTCATCATGACCGTATTCATCCGTTGAATATTCAATGGTACGTGACATTGAATTGTTGTCTGGAGTCTCATCTGTCGAATCCGCACTGATGCTAACATTGATAGTATATATACCCACAGAAGAGGGCTCCCATCCTGTACTGACATAGAGCGTATCATTTAAGATTGCAGGACACTCCGGAGAATTGACCAACGAACTTACCGTGCCCAAGCTCTCAGTTTGTGAATGAACAATTGTTCCGGCTGCATCTGTGATTTCAATATTCAATGAAGCATTGGTTTGATCATCAGAACCATTATTTCTATAAATTGTTCCTACCAAAAGTCCTCCGTCCGCAGACAAAGCTTTTTGCTCCATTGGTGTCAAACGGTATTCCCATAAGTTCCAAATATCACCATTTACAACCTGACGAATCTCCAAATCATTGGTCACAGGATTTCCTGAAACTACCACATCATCGATTCCCCAGAAGTAGTGCGAGTATCCGGTTTCTCCGGCTGTATTATAACCAAATCGAATCATTACATTTTGCTGACCTGCTGCCACACAAGATATATCAACCCCAGTAGGAAGTGGGTTAGCTGAAAGCGCATTGGCAGCTGGAGAAAAATCACCATGACCCGCAAATGCTACCCAAGTTACTCCGCCATCAATTGAAGCTTCAACTGTCAATGGGCTTGCTGAGAAACAACAATAGATAAAATATTGGTTGTAATTAACTACAACTGATGTCAATTGACTGCAGTCAAATGCAGGAGATTGCAACCATGCAGAAACATCATCACCGCCAGAAACTGTTGAAGTATTGTACAAATCCGCGTCCAAAATAATCCAACCATTGGAAGCCGTTGTTCCATTATTGGACAAAGCAGGAAGACCACCTGCATACTGTCCATTGGGACTACTAGCATTGGCGAGCATCCAGATAGAAGTGTCCGCGCTTGTATCCCAAGGTAACCAGGCTCCTATACCGTTGTTACCCGAAAACCCATTGTCAAAATCATCTTGAAAAACAATTTGACCTCCTCTTGAATGTGTAGAGGTAACTTGCTCTGTTCTTCTAACGTCATCTTGGTTAAAATAACGACGAGCTGCCAAAACGTCTTCATGTTTTTTTTGCGCCATTACACCACCGCTTAGCGCTGCCAGGGCCATTGCTATTGCAACTTTTCTCATTGAATTAATTATTTTGACAAATATAATCGAAACAAAAAAAAAGCCTCCCGAAGGAGGCTCTTTATTTTGATGCTAAATAAACTATTATTTCACCATCATCTCTTTAGTCATTACTGAAGAACCAGCAACAACTGTGTAAGTGTAAATACCAGCACCCAATTGCTCAACATTCAAACGAATACTGTGGTTACCAGCAGGCTTTATACCCTCATTGATGTTCATTACAACACGACCAGTGATATCACGTAAAATCACGTTCACTGACTCATTATTAGCAATGCTATAATTAACTGCTGTGAAATCGACTGCAGGGTTTGGAACGTTTTGAGCCAAGCTCAAACCATTGTTCATGTTCTCTGCAACATTGATATCTACTACCAAAGACTCGTCAGAGTTCAAACGGATCATCGGAATACCTCCTGTAGCACCCCAAGTTCCATCATTTACCCAAGACACTACCCAATCATTATTGCCTGAAACTGGAATACGGATTGCGCCATCGGAAATAATGGTAGCCATATATACTTTTCCTGCTTCCAAAGCAATTGGCTCAGTAAAGCCCAAGTGAATAAAGTTCGCATCACCCGCTGCATTATTGTCAGCAGCTGTTACGGCGTATTCGATAGTTGATACGCCCAGATCAGTCAACATTGGCTCGCCAGTAACATCATCTAATCCAGTAAACTCATACAATTTACCTTGAATCAAAGACCCCTCATCAACAGCAGCAAAGTTTACAGCCACATCGATAGCTCCAAAATCATCATTGGCATAAATATCAAACAAATTTCCATACTCATATGCGGTTGTAGGACCAAAGAAAGCTTGCGCAGCACCCAAATCACGTGCGTAAATGTCGTTGGTAATTTCAATTTGAGCAGTGCCCATGTTGTTGCCCATATTGTCATCACCACTTGGAGAAACTACGCTAGAAACGATAGAAACAATACCTACGGCACTTGGAGTCCAAGTTGAAACTCCTGACAAGGTGTCTTTATCCAAAGAAATAACATCCAATGTATCAGAAGCAAAAGTAGCTTGTGCAGTACCGTTGAAACTGATTTCATAGTTTACAGAAACATCGGTTTGATCGTAGAAACCTCCATTGTAAACAACAGAAGTAGCACGGATAGGGCTAACTTGAGTAACAGGAACCTGAGCATATTCCCAGAAACCTAGACCAAATGTTGCATTGTTCCAGTCAGAAGCGATGGTCTTGGCCATGATCATGTCAAAATCCAAAGCAGATTGAACAACCACATTGTCCACAGCAAAACCAGATGCCCAAGAACCGGCATCCGTCCATTGGAAACGGATGATTGCATTGGTACCATTGTAGGCGTAAAGAGGCAAAACGATGCTTTGCCAATAGCTTCCATCTACGGACAAAGTATCTACCAATTGCCATGTAGTACCATTGTCAGTAGAAATTTGAACTGTAGCATCACCACCACCAAAGTTTTGATCATGGAAGAAATCAAATGACAACGTGTAGTTACCAACGAATGTTGAATCCAAAGCAATTACTTCAGAACCGGGATCCATAGGATTGGTGAATGTAGTGTCCGCTGTAAAATCACCAGTCAAGAAATCACCTTCTGCAATCACTTCAACTCCTGTCATTTGTCCACCATTATTGGAAGTTATATAAATAAACAAATTTCCAGAGAACGCACTCATAGAAACATCTATGGTTCCTGACATCTCCAAAACATAGTCCATTCCATTGATGTTTACCGATACAGGCAATGATGTATCAGGTGCGGTGAAGTTAATAGTAACAGAATTCCAACTTACGTTGTCTTCGCCAACAATTTCAGCCATCAATTCTGCTTCACCATCACCCAATACTTGTGAATCTATCCAAGGCTCAACAACAGGAATGTAATTGATAATCCCCCATACTTCAGTATAGTTGTAATCATTCAAATCCATTGCTGGAGATTGAACCCATGATTCAATCATATCACAATCACATGGCACGTTATCATCATTGGCTCCTGCAAAACGATTGTTAACACCCAACTCTGGAACTGGCCAGTAACCGCCAGCATTGGCTGAGCCGCTGTTGTGAACTCGGAATGCTGGACCTTCTGTATCATCAGTGGTAGCTGCCGTACCCTCGGTTTGAGAAACGATATTGGTTGTCCATCCTGATGGCAAGGCAGTTGGAACAGCTCCAGAAGTTTGGAAATCTTCTTCCAATACTACAACGCGATTGCCTGTAATTTCAGACATTGGTTTTTCTTGACGAGCAATAATCGTCGTTGGAGATACCTCAGCTCTGCTGAGCGTTCTCTTTGCTGGACTTTTGTGCAAAGGAGTCAATTGTTGCGCAAACGCAGCAGTTCCCATTGCAATCAATCCTAAAGAAATGTAAAGTTTTTTCATGTTTTAGAATATTTAGCCTTGCGAAGATAAGCAAATCGAACTATACATTTTTACGCAGAAAAAGAAAAAAGGGACCGAAGTCCCTTTTTAAATTACTGTTTGATTAATCGTTCCGTTCGATATCCAAAATCATCTTTGACTTGAATGAAATAGATACCACTTTCATAATCACTCACATTCAAACGCAATGTGGTTTCTGTTGCATTAAATTGGTTAATTATTCTTCCTGTAGCATCCATTACGATAACCTGGGAATTAATGCTCAATCCTGCTATATTAATTAAATCCGATGCGGGATTTGGATAGATTTTCCAAGTTTCTGAAGCTATTTCCTCAGTACCAACAGCATTTATAAATACAGCCAAGCCATCCATCCATTGACATCCTGTAACAGTATCTGTTTGGTAAACATAAATAGTACCCATCGCTGCATCATTCCATAGAACGTTCAAAGTGTCATTGTCCTGACCCGATAAAATTAATCCATTGCTCACCGTCCAAGCGTAAGTGCAGCCAGGATATGTATTCACTGTGTATTGCTCATTGTCTGCAGGATTAACATCATTGTTTCCTGATACAACAGGTAAACTTCCCTCTGGCTGGGTTACTTCTTGGGTAAACGTTTGAATACAACCTTCGGCATCTTCTATTGTCAAGGTATAAGACCCCGCAATCAGTCCGCTTGCAAAAGGTGTAGTTTGAATAGGGAATGAATTCCAACTGGCAAAGTAAGGGGTATTTCCGCCTGAAACATTGAGCCCAATAAATCCATCATCACCATTAAAACAAGTGACATTGTGCAAACTATCAAGACTAATGATGATTGGGTTGGTCACACATTCAGGATTTAATCCACTGCACACACAATCATTTTGAATTTGATCATTAATGGTATTGGCGTTTCCATCATCACAAACATCACCAACAAAATAACAAGAACTATCACTGATAACAGCCAATGGGTTATAATTACACGCTGAAGTATCCGTGCAACCCGACAAATCACAAACCAAATCCTCTCCGTTACAATCCTCATCGATATCATTACCACAAATTTCAATTCCATCAGGATTGACAATTGCTAAAGTGTCATTACAATCCAAGCTATCCAAAACGAATCCTACAGGAGATTCACAAGAAACTGAATCAACTGCTGGATTTCCAAAACCATCAGCATCAACATCTTGGAACCAAGTGCTTCCGGTATTCTCATCCACCATTCCATTACAATTGTTGTCTATGTCATCCAAACAAATTTCAGCCACTCCAGCGTTAATCGTAGCCAATGTATCGTTACAATCTCCATTGATTCCTGGGACACTTGAATAGCCTGCGCCGGGAGTATAACAAGAATCAATGGTTGAAGTATAGTAACCATCTCCATCCGTATCCAAATACCACGTCGTATTATAGAAGCAAGTACTATCGTCTTCATTGGCTTCAGGGTTGTAATTGCAGGCAATTGTGTCCATACATCCCGCAACTATACAAATTTCATCTTCATTGGAGCAATCTTCGTCAATGCCGTTTCCACATATCTCCATAGACACAGGTGAAATACTTGGGTTGAGATCATCGCAATCTGTAACAGGAATAACAACATCTGTAAATTCCGGACCTGGTTGGCTGCAACTCATCAAAGTATCTGACGCAAAACCATCTTGGTCCAAATCTGCGTACCACATTACGGCATAAGTACAAGTACTATCGTCTTCGGTAGCTGTGGGTTCAAAATTACAAGCCAAAGAATCAGTACATCCGGCCACCGCACATGATTCAACCGTTCCCGAACAATCTTCATCTACATCATTTCCACAAATTTCAGTTGCACCAACATTAATCAAGGCATCACTGTCATTGCAATCGTTGATGGGTAGAACTGTTGAAGTGTAGCTAGCACCTGGTAAATCGCAGTTGCTGGTGGTATCACTGGCAAATCCATCTGCATCGGCATCTAAGTACCAAAGTTGAGCATAAATACATGATCCGTTATTGGATTCAGCCAAAGAATCATAATTACACGCTAGGGTATCTGTACAACCTGGCACGCCTGTGCAAATATCATCCAAACCATCACAATTCTCATCGGTGATGTTCTCGCAGAACTCAAAGGCTCCTGGATAAACCGTTGCACTATTATCATCACAATCATCACTGGTCAACTCTCCACAAGCGGATAAAACCTGACCACCAAAACTATCTCCATCATTATCCAAATACAACAAAATTGTATCATCACAATCATCGCTGTTGTCGACATAACCTGCAACTGGCAAACAAGAAAGGACGGCTGTATTAACATCTCCAAAACCATCAGCATCAGCATCCAAGTAATAGGTGTTCTCCACAAACTCATCAATCTCCAAATCGCAATCATTGTCAATAGCATCACAAATCTCACTGGCTCCTGAATTGATTGACGCTTGAGCGTCATCACAGTCGTCTGCGATTCCCATTGTAGCGGTATAATCAACTGTTGGAGCAACACAAGACAATGAATCATCAACATAATAACCATCATTGTCTGCATCCAAATACCACATCGTTGGGTTAACACATGAACCGTTGTCAACGGTTGCCAAAGGTTCAAAATTACAAGCTGTTGGATCGGTACATCCACCTACACCACAAGCCAAATCTGAACCTGAGCAATCTTCATCTATTCCATTTCCACAAATTTCAATTGCACCAGAATTGATAGATGCTTGCGCATCATCACAGTCTCCCATGTTACCCATTGTTGAGGTATATTGTGCTGAAGGTGCGCTACAGGCGATTGAATCACTAACATAATAGCCATCTGCATCAGCATCCAAATACCAAGTTGTAGGATCGATACAAGAACCATCATCTATGGTCGCAGCACTGTTGTAGTTACAAGCGTTGACATCTGTGCAGCCAGGAACATCCGTTGTTACGCAAGCGCTGCAAGAGTTGAAACATACGACAGGCAATATTTCATCTATTGTTCCTGTTGTATCAGCTCGGTTAAAAGCGTTAAATAAATCATCAACTCCACAATTGGCCAAATCTGGAGAAGACTCCCAACCGTCTGTTCCATTTAAAAATTTGTATTCGATTGGGGTATTCACAGGTATTGAATCCACTGTTATCTCCCAAACATTATCTCCATCTGTATCCGTCATTAAATCTTGATTGGGCACCCATCCTTGGAATGTTCCAGCAATGTATACACCCGGCGCATTAACTGGGGTTGTGGACATGTCAACTCTAAAAGTCCAAGTGACAATGGTTTGTGTTCCAGCACAAGTACATTCAGGCGTGATAACATCATTGGATGTAGCCGCATTGCCATCGTCGCAGGGAAAACCTAGGAAAAGACAAGAGGCATCAGATACTGTGGCGCTGGGATTGAAGTTACAAGCTGCAGCGTCAGTGCAGCCCATAGTGGGCGCATTATTATTACTTGCACCTGGGGTAGGCAATTGTGAAAGATAAGAGGCGAAATCTAAAGGATTTCCTCCATCCGGAACACGTGAAATAGACATGGTAGCAGAAGGACTCTCATTCGTTTGTGTTTGTCCTGGGGCAAAAATCCCCATTAATCCCGTATCTTCGGTATCATCGGTGCCATAAACTACAGCGTCAATCAAATTGGTAGTAACCGGTGAGGTACCACTGGGCCAACTTGCTGCCGAACCTGAATATATAGCAATTGCATCGGCTCCGTTTTGTATGGCGCCTGATGCACCTGGGTCTATGACAAGGTTCACATTGGATACTCCGGGATTGCCGATAACAAAGAAACCTGTGTTAGGTATTACGCCTGTGATATCCAAAGAAAAATAACTGGCTTCAGTAGCATTGTTACCATTGAAAAACACCAAAACGTTTCCATCTAATACAGTGCCCGGTGTGCCGAACAGCTCAATAAACTCCGCATTATCTGTCCCTGCTTGATCAACATCAATCTCATTAATCACAAAAGAACCCCCACCGCCTAGGCTAGCAGAAACGGAAGTTGAAGTTGTATAAATGAAATCCCCTGAAGTTCCGCCGTTCCCATTGGCTGCATTGGCAGAAACATAGAAGGTAATTGCACCGGCATCACTTGCTGGGGCAGTCCAATCAAAACTAAAAGTATGTGATCCCGCACTTGCACCTCCATTGAAATTGTGGGTAACATATTGACGGATGTTGCCTGCAATGGTGAGATTCTCTGTGTGATTATCTGCACCTGCAGTAAAAGTTCCAACACTAGCGCCATTGGCATCCAAAGCAACAATGCTAAAACCAAACAAAGAAATACCCACTTGAGAAACGGTAACACTCATACCATAAACCTCACCAGGAACATAACCACTTGCCATTCCCGTACTGACAGAAACAGAGCCAACCCCTGCATTCACAGCGGTTCCTCCATGGCACTGGGTGCAATCACCCTCATCCGGAGCTCCAGTTTTACCTGATTTCCCATCGGAACTTGTGATTGAAAATGTCATCATCCACCCCAATGCGAGTAGAAAAAATGAAGCGCTTAATTTTTTTGACATGCCTAAATTATTTAGAAGCCACAAGTATAATCAAAAAAATACAATTTTTTTGTTAAATGCCTAGTCTTTCAGCATTTTTTTCTACTCTAGCCACTACCCAAATACTAATCTCATATAGCATTAAGATAGGTAAACTCACCAATAACTGACTGGTAACATCTGGAGGGGTAATGATTGCGGCAATGATCAGATTAACAACAAAGGCATGTTTCCTGTATTTTTTGAGAAACGCACTGGAAATCAGTCCTATTTTCCCCAGAAAATATACCACTACAGGCAATTGAAAAATCAACCCCGTACCCAGGACCAAAGACACTACCAATTTGAGATAAGATAAAACAGTAGAATTTACTTCAACATCTCCGAATTCAAAATTACCAAGGAAGGCTATCGAAAGTGGTGTTAAAATATAATAGCCAAACAATACTCCTAAAAAAAATAGCAAACTGATGTAAAACACAACCCCGTTAACAATGGTCCTTTCTTTTAAGTGTAAGCCAGGCTTAACAAAGCCCCACAATTGATACACGATGAATGGGAAGGCAATAACCACACCTCCAACAATACAAACCAACATGTAAGCAGAAAAATTACCTCCCATGGTAGTGCTCTGCAAAGTGAAATTCATTTCTTGGTAACAAAGTTGGTCACCCAAACCCATATAATGAGAGAAATCACAGAAAGTTTTGTATGTAACAAAATCCAAACGCTTGGGACCCATGATAAGGTCATTGATAACAAAATCATCAAACCAAACGATAACAACTATACCAACAACTACAGCGATGACCGACCAAAACAATCGTCTTCTCAACTCCTCGAGGTGATCAAGGAAACCCATTTCTTTTTTATCCTCAGCCATTAAAAGATTCCTTCACGAATGATATCATGCAAATGTACAATGCCCGTAAATCTGGATTCACCATCCGTAAGCAACAATTGCATGATTTTGTTGCTCTCCATGTTTCTAAAAGCTTCAACCGCCAAAATATCTTCATGAAAAACCTTAGGTTGCAAGGACATGACATCATTTGCCAACAAATCCTGGAATTGAGGATGAGAAGTAAGCATTCTGCGGATATCTCCATCAGTTATAACCCCTAAAATCTTCATATCCTCAGATACTACAGCCACACATCCAACCCTTCCTTTGGTCACAGCACTGATTACTTCAAACACTGGTGTATGCATTCCAACTGTCAATTGCGCGCCTGAAACCATAACATCTTTTGACTTCAATAATAATTTTTTACCTAGAGCTCCTCCAGGGTGGTATTTGGCAAAATCATTTGAAGAAAAAGACCTGGCATGCATCAATGCCACTGCCAATGCATCGCCCATGGCCAATTGGAGCGTGGTACTAGTGGTAGGCGCCAAATTATTAGGACAAGCTTCCTTCTCCATAGGAGTCATTAACTTATAATCACTGCTTTGGCTTAAAAAACTTTGCTCATTGGCACTAACTGAAATCAATTTGTTACCCATTCTTTGTATCAATGGAACCAAAAAACGGATTTCAGGTGACTCCCCTGATTTGGAAATGCAAACTACGGTGTCACCATTCTGTATCATACCCAAATCACCATGAATGGCATCTGCTGCATGCATAAAAACTGCAGGTTGACCTGTACTATTAAATGTCGCCACCCACTTTTGAGCAATGATTCCACTTTTCCCTATGCCAGTAACAATGAGCCGATTTGTTCCGTGGAGTATCAGTTCAACAATCTCGAGAAATGAATTGTCCAAAGATTGGGACATCTTAGCCAAGGCTTCTGCCTCCATCATTATGGTCTCCTGAGCCTGCTTTATCAAATCGTTCATTTGCATTTGTTGGCAAAGATGCTAAGAATTCAAAAGGAAGAAAAACATTTCATCATTCTTTGTGTTTTTTTGATAGAATTACTGATGAAAAGTCGTTGAACTTTTTGTAAATTCGTTCTCCTTTTTAAAATGATTATAAAGGTTATCTTACAATGAATACAATAACTGAATTATCCCCCTTAGACGCTCTTAAAACATTTTTTGGATTCAACCAATTCAAAGGATTACAGGCTCAAGTTATTCAATCCGTCCTTGATGGCAACGACACTTTTGTTATTATGCCCACAGGTGGAGGAAAGTCAATGTGTTACCAATTGCCTGCGTTAATGATGAACGGTATGGCCATCGTAGTATCTCCTTTGATTGCCTTGATGAAAAACCAAGTGGACGCCATGCGGGGATTCAGTTCTGAAGATGGCGTGGCGCATTTTATCAATTCGTCTTTGAATAAATCTGAGATTAATCAGGTAAAATTGGATATACAATCGGGAAAAACTAAAATTCTGTATGTGGCCCCTGAATCATTGGGCAAAGAGGAGAATGTTGAATTTCTTAGAACGTGCACCATTTCCTTTGTTGCCATTGATGAAGCGCATTGTATATCAGAATGGGGGCATGATTTCAGACCTGAATACAGAAAATTAAAAAACATTATAAAAAATATTGCCGACGTGCCCATTATGGCATTAACGGCAACGGCTACGCCGAAAGTGCAACAGGATATTCAAAAGAATTTGGGAATGGTAGACGCCAATTTATTCAAGGCTTCGTTCAATCGTCCCAACTTGTATTACGAAGTAAGGCCAAAAAACAATGTTGGAAAACAAATTATCCATTACATCAAGGCTAATTCAGGCAAAAGTGGAATAATCTATTGCCTAAGTCGAAAAAAGACAGAGGAAATTGCAGAGTTACTCATCGCTAATGGTATTAAGGCCTTGCCTTATCATGCCGGAATGGATGGACATGAAAGAAGTGACGTTCAAGATAAATTCTTGATGCAAGAGGTGGATGTCATTGTAGCTACCATTGCTTTTGGTATGGGTATCGATAAACCTGATGTCCGATTTGTTATTCACCATGATATATCTAAAAGTCTAGAAAGTTATTACCAAGAAACAGGTAGAGCTGGAAGAGATGGCGGTGAAGGAAACTGCCTGGCCTTTTACAGTCCTAAGGATATTGAAAAATTAGAGAAATTTCTAGCAGGGAAACCAATTGCAGAGCAAGAGATTGGTGTTCAATTGCTGCATGAGGTAATGGCATATTGTGAAACTTCAGTAAGCAGAAGAAAATATCTCTTGCATTACTTTGGCGAGTCATGGGACGAGAATAGTGGTGAAGGACATGGAATGGATGACAACCAACGCAAACCCAAAGAACATTTTGACGGCAAGGAAGATGTTCTTTTGCTCCTTCAGTGCATTCATGCTTTCAAAGAAAAGCATAAGTCCAAATTCATTGTCAAGGTATTGATGGGAAAAGAAGATGCTGAAGTTAAAACTTATAAGGGCAGCTCATCAGAACTTTATGGAATAGGAAAAGACAAGGAAGATCGTTATTGGAATGCATTGCTGAGACAAATGCTAGTTACGAATTTGATTAAAAAGGAAGTTGAGACCTATGGGACTTTGAAACTTACCAGTGAAGGCAAACAATTTTTGAAAAACCCCATTTCTTTCCAAGCTGTCAAAGAGGAGGACTATCCTGCTACGGATGAGGACGGAGATATGAATGTTTTGAGATCCAGTGGTGGAGCTGCAGATGAAGCTTTGTTTGTATTGCTTAAAGAGCTTCGCCTAAAGGTTTCAAGAGAAAAAGGGATTCCACCCTATGTCATTTTCTCTGAGCCGAGTTTGGAAGAAATGGCCACCCAATATCCAATAAGCATGGAGGAATTGGCCCATATCGGGGGTGTTGGCCGCAACAAAGCACAAAAATTTGGTCAGCCCTTTCTTCATCTCATTCAAAAACATGTTGAAGACAATAGCATTGAGCGACCTCAAGATTTGTTTTTGAAAACAGCTCCTTCCAAGAGTGGTCAAAAGGTTCAAATCATACAAAACATCGACAAGCGCATTCCATTAAAAGACATAGCTAAAGGATTGGGGAAATCGAGAACAGATTTGATTCTGGAAATAGAAACGGTGGTCCATTCTGGTACCAAGCTGAATATCCAGTATATCATCGATGATGAGGTGGATGAAGACGCACAAGAAGAAATCATGGAATATTACATGCAGTCAGAAACGGATGATTTACTTGATGCTGAAAAATACTTTGATGGAGATTATGAGGAGGAGACGCTCAGGCTAATGCGCATAAAATTCATGAACGACGTGGGTCAATAAAATTTCACGATTAGATACAAGCCTCCTTTTGAGAGGCTTTTTTTTGGTTCAATAAAAAAGGAGAGCATAAAGCTCTCCTCTTTAATATTTCATCTCTCAGTTTATTTCTCTATGACCAACTGGATTACATGTTGGGTGTTTTCAGCTACCAGCTTCATAATATACATACCATTAGCCAAATCTAAATCAGCATTCCAAACCTTGTTGTTTTGCTGATCGGCTTTGTAAACCAACTCGCCTGTCATGGAGAAAATAGCCACGTTGAATTGTCCTGATACATCGTTTGGAACAACAACTCCAAATTGACCATTGCTTGGATTAGGCCAAACCAAAATAGATGGTGATTCATCCTCAGCAACACCAGTGGATGTTGTATCAAAAGTTACATTCAATGTTATCACAAATTGTGCGTTACAACCATTGGTAGTATCAGTTACACCTGAAATATCAGTTATAATAAGGGTAATCTCACCCTGTGGATCAAAGTTATTTCCCTCTGACCAATACACGTTCACCGCTGGTGTAGTTGCAACATTGCTCACAGGGATAAAAATACCTGGGCTATTCAATGTCCAAACCAAGGATACGCTATCCAAATCTCCATTGTAGTAATAATTCTGATAGGAATAGGTATCCACCAAAGTATCTCCTACAATTGATCCAACAACATAATTACTCATAACGCAAGGCTCATTTGGATCTTGTATCATGGCATCCTCGTCAAAATTACATGCATTGGGATCAATACATCCATACAGAAGACCAACACATGTGCAATCCAACTGGAAAGTATCCGTGGTATCGTCATCAGATCCATTATCGCAAGGTGATCCCGGACCAAACAAAGCCGCATCTGTATCATCACAATCATCTGCATTGGTCACCCAACCATTTGCAGGCTGTGCACAGAAGTTAAATGGAGCATTGATATTACCCAATAAATCTCCGTCTGCATCTTGGTAGAATACATCTACACCAGTGCTATCGTCAACAATTCCATCGCAATCGTCATCCAACAGATTACAAGACTCTACTGCGCCGGGATTGATAGCAGGATTACTATCGTCACAATCATATCCCACCACAAAACCATCACCATCAGCATCTACAGTTCCAATACAACCGTCGTTGATTAGACCATTACAGTTATTGTCAATAACGTCTGCGCAATTCTCAGATGCATTAGGATTAATGCTCGCATCACTATCATTACAATCCTCCGGAGATGTGAATCCATCACCATCAGCATCTGTGCCGCCGCCACAATTTAAATCAGCACCACTGCAATCTTCATCAATACCATTTCCACAAACCTCACTGGCCTCGGGATTGATTGATGCTAATGCGTCATCACAATCAGAATTGGTTAATACATAACCCAATGGTTGTTCACAAGACACACTATCTATTGAGGCTACTCCTCCAAATCCATCGGCATCGGTATCTGCATACCATGTGCTTCCTGTCGTTTCGTCAGCTATTCCATTGCAATTATTATCTACTCCATCAAAACAAACTTCAGCATCACCAGGACTTACTGTTTCATCTAGATCATTACAATCAGTATTGTCCGCTACCATACCAGCAGGAGCTGCACAAGCTGTAACTGCAACAGCATCGATATCGCCATAACCATCAGCATCAGCATCCGTGAAATAATCAATAAATGCAATTCCTTCATCGATTTGACTATTACAGTTGTCATCAATATCATTACATGATTCAGCTGCACCTGGATTGATAGCTGCATTGCTATCGTCACAATCCGCAGTAGCATCAAAACCATCAGCATCAGCATCCAAAGCGGGACAAATATCATCTGATGTATCACAGTTCTCATCTATTCCATTGTCGCACAATTCAATTGCATCTGGATTAATAGCAGCAATTGTGTCATTGCAATCAGTATTCGTTAATACATAACCCAATGGTTGTTCACAAGACACACTATCTATTGAGGCTACTCCTCCAAATCCATCGGCATCGGTATCTGCATACCATGTGCTTCCAGTTGTTTCATCAACAGAACCATTACAATTGTTGTCAACATTGTCCAAGCAAATTTCTTGCGCACCTGGATTAATGGTCTCATTGTAATCTTCGCAATCTGTGCTATCGGTAACATAACCAACCACAGGTGCACATGCCGATGTATCCATCAATGCATTACCATATCCATCAAAGTCAGCATCGAAATAGTAGGTATTCAACACAACACCCTCATCGATATTTCCATTACAATTGTCATCTATTCCATTACATGCTTCTGCAGCGTTTGGATTAATTGCTGCACTATTGTCATCACAATCAACATCAGAGGTAAATCCGTCAGCATCATTGTCAACCGCTGTGCAGTTATTAGCTCCTGGATTAACCAGTGCATCAGCATCGTTACAATCATCTCCGTTTAAAACATAGACACCTAAGGCAGGACAAGCAGCGGTGAAAGTAGTCAATAGCGTTCCTGCTAATGTTGGGCTAGGAATCGGTAAATTATAAATAGTATCGCCTATAGGATTTAATACATCCATTCCTACTTCCTCAGGATACAATCCTGTAGTCGACCAAGTCAAATCATAACTCGTACCGTTGGTCAACAAAATTGTCTCTGTTGCTGCGTTACCCCCTGTGAAATTCAAACCTAATATCGTGTTAACAGTAACACCACCCTTCGAAGTCAATTGTATTTGATTGCCATTCCAACCGTCGCCAAAACCATCAGTCAAAGCGAAGGTGTAGTTACATACTGCAGGAGAATTGGGATCAAAACAAAAATCAGAACCGGTGGCAGCACCATAAGTATCACCATCAGCATCCAAATAATATGTGGTAACAGCAAGACCATTATCCACTAAACCATCACAGTTATCATCAATTGTGTTACAAATTTCTGTAGCCTGTGAATTGATGCTTGCGTCCAAAGGAGCGCAATCCACTGCATCCACGTCTCCATCAGCATCAGCGTCAGTAGTACAACCTTCGTCAACCTGAGTATCACAGTTATTATCAATCAAATCATTACATACCTCAGCAGCCGCTGTATTCACACCTGCATCTGTATCATTACAATCTGTATTATCGGTAACCAAAAGCGGATCAGGGGTACACAAGAAAACAGCAGTAGCATTATCACCAAAACCATCTCCATCGGCATCGGTGTAATAAGCTACTGGATTGGTACACTCTGAAGAACACAAACTAAAGTTGATAGATCCTCCGGCATATGCCCATAACTGAACATAAACTGTATCTCCTACTGGCACAGTAGTTACTGTAATCTCAGGCATTAAACCTGGACCAGTATCATCATCACAACTCAATTGTGTATACAAACCAGTTGCCACATCAAAAGTGTAAGCTGCCATTCCAGCATCTACAGCGCCCTGAGGATTCAACAACAATACACCTGATGATGGAACAACCAAAGCAAACCAAACGTCTGGTTGTTGAACACCTTGAAAAGATGGGTTATTGGCACAACCAGGAGCTCCAGGATTTGTAGAAGCCGTAAACAAAGCTGGATCAACTGTTACATCCACACAGCCAGTCAAAGGATCAGCCGTGAATGCTGTCCAAGGCTCGTCTCCTTCTGATGAAATAAATCCTGCACAAGAGCAATCTGCTTGAATCACGTCACCACCAGTAGCTGGGTTTCCGTCATTACAAACTTGGCCAATCCAAACAGTAGGGTCGTTATCATTACAATCTCCATTGCAAGACGTAAAACCATCACCATCTAAATCAAAACCTTCATCTATTGTTCCGTCACAGTTGTTGTCAATTACATCACAAATTTCGATAGCAGCAGGGTTAATTGTGGCATCGTTGTCATTACAATCTTCTGCTGTAACAAAACCATCACCATCATTGTCAGTAGTACAACCCTCATCAACTGTACCATCACAATTATTATCAATAAGATCACCGCAAACTTCTGTACCTCCTGGGAAAGCCGCAGCAGATGCGTCATCACAATCCGTGTTATCGGTTACCCAACCAGCATCAGGAGTACATGTCAAAACAGGAGTTGCTGATCCATCACCGAATGTATCTCCGTCTGTATCTGGATAATAAGCCAAAGCAGTGGTGCAATCCGCCGAACAAAAATTGAAATTGATCGTATTTCCAGCATTGTAGGCCCACAATTGAATGTAAATCTGGGCTCCGGGTGTCAAACCTGTTAAAGTCAACTGAGGCAACAAACCAGGACCAGTATCATCATCGCAACCCAATAAAGTGAAAGTATTGGTTGCAGCATCAAAGTTGTAAGCCGCCATACCAGCATCACCAGTTCCTTGAGGTGACAAGAATAACTCACCATTTGCAGGTGCATTAATCAAAATCCAGACGTCTGGGTTCTCACTACCCACCGTATTTCCAGCACAACCTGGAGCTGCAACCACAGTACTAATGGTGTATA
The DNA here is from genome assembly GCA_040375215.1 of Crocinitomicaceae bacterium. GTDB lineage: Bacteria > Bacteroidota > Bacteroidia > Flavobacteriales_D > Sanyastnellaceae > CAMCTV01. Next base: position 19,860 of record JBEISW010000007.1, read on the forward strand.
ATCCAGGATCTACAATAATATCTATACAACCTGTTGCTGGATCCGCTGCAAAAGCATTAGAGGGCTCATCTCCCAATACACCTGCACAAGAACAATCCGCTTGTATCAAATCGTTGGTTGTGTTTGGGTCACCATCGTCGCAAGTTGCACCCGTCCAAACCGTATTATCTGCGTCATTACAATCACCATTGCACGAAGTAAATCCATCTCCGTCCGCATCTTGGTTCTCATCAATCACTCCATCGCAGTTGTTATCCTGTAAATCGCAGATTTCAGGGGCTCCAGGATTAACTGTAGCATCTTGATCATTGCAATCATCTGCCGCTACAAATCCATCTGCATCATCATCCTGACCTGCACAGAAAGCTGGTGCGACAAAAGTCGTTGTACCCATACAACCTGGATTGGCTGAGAACATGGCCATCAAAGTATGCGTAGCTCCGTCTGAACTCAAACTATCTACGTTGATAGCAGTAACTGAATTGAAAGGAGCGTTCCAAGTTTGAACCACTACCCCATCCAAATACAAATCCATTGTTCCAGTACCAGGTGCCAATGTCGTATTGATATAATTGTTTTGCGCTTGAACCAAAGTATATTGATTGGTTATAGGATCACACGTTGAAGGTGTTGCACAGAATGGGAATTCTACAGAACATGCCGGTAAAGTAACAGGATCAACTGTAAATGGCTCGATAGGACATCCCGCTGTAGAGGTGTAACTACCAAACTGGCTATCTCCACCTGATGCTACTGTGACCAACAAGTCTACAGCAGCTACCGTTGTGGCAGTAAAACACATATTAAACACGCAAGATCCAGCATCTCCCCAATCGTTTCCTCCATTTCCATCTACTGTATAATCGTAATAGTATCCTTGACCCGCTGGATATGCAGAACCTCCGGTTGGCGCAATGCTTTCCTGCCATATCCAATCACCAGGACCTCCATTACATTCCAGAGGAGCTGTTAATGGTGTGGCCAATGACCATCCTGTTCCTAATGTAATAGCCATTCCGTCCAACCAGTCACCTGAATTTTGTCCATAATCCAATGTGTAACAAATGGTCACATTGGTTCCAACAGGCCATGTTCCAGCAGTTGGTGCAGGCTCAAAAGAAATACTTTGAGGACCCAAACATGAAACTATGGTAGTACCACCGCCACAAGTACAATCCGCTTGAATTGTCTCATCAATGGTTTCCGCGTTTCCATCATTACAGGGAGCTCCAGGATAAATGGTTGCGCAGTTGTCATTACAATCCGTCAACGCATCAAATCCATCTCCATCATTGTCTGATGCAACACAACCTTCGTCAGCGACACCAGAGCAGTTTTGATCAATTCCATCTCCGCAAAGCTCAGTGGCAGCTGGATTGATGGAAGCATCATTGTCATTACAATCCGCTGGCGCAATAAATCCATCTCCATCAACATCAATACCGACACAAACATCATCTCCTCCAACGCAATCCTCATCTATTCCATTTCCACAAATTTCAATATTCAATGAACTAACACCTGGATTAAAATCATCACAATCTCCATTTGACGTAACACCGCAAGCATCTATAACACCCGCGCCATCGCCATCACCATCATTGTCAAAATAGGTAATATTGGCATCATCACAGTCATCAAAATTGGTTACATATCCTGCAGGTTGGGTGCAATCAAAAATCGTATTGTTCACATCACCAAATCCATCGCCATCCAAATCGGCATAGAATTCTGTACTTACAAACTCATCAATCTCTATGTCACAATTATTATCCAAGCCATCACAAACTTCTATTGCCGCTGGATTGATTGCAATGCTGTTATCATCGCAATCCACATCAGATGTAAATCCATCTCCGTCATTGTCAACCAAACCAACACAATTGTCATCTACCAAACCGTTACAGTCGTTGTCCAAACCATCACAAAACTCTGTGGCAGCTGGATAAACCGCGTTGCTTGCATCATCACAGTCTGTTCCATCTAAGACCATATTGGCATCGGGAGTACAAGTCAATACTGGAACTTGAGAAGCATCTCCAAATCCATCAGCATCCGCATCAGTATAGTAAGCCAAAGCCGTTTGACAATCTGAAGAACAGAAATAAAAGTTTAAAGTATTTCCTGCATTGAAGGCCCAGAGCTGAACATAAACTTGAGATCCTGGGACTAATCCTGTTTGGTAAATCACTGGCATAAGTCCATTTGCTGGATTAGCAACAACATTGTTATCGTCATCATCATCACAATCCAAAAGTGTAAAAACATTTGAACCAGAATCGTAAAGATATGCTGCCATTCCTGCATCACCTGAACCCTGTGGAGCCAACAATAATTCTCCATTGGCTGGCACTGTAAGCAAAATCCAAACATCAGGGTTTTCTCCACCCACTGTGTTTCCTGCGCAACCAGGCGCAGTAACCACTGTAGATACAGTGTAAGTAGCCGGATCTACTGAAATATCGATACATCCTGTGGCTGGGTCTGCTGTAAAGGCATTGGATGGCTCATCACCTAGCGATCCCAAACAAGAACAATCTGTCTGGATTAAATCATTAGTTGTATTTGAATTATTATCATTACAAATCGCACCGATATATACCGAGGCATCATTGTCATTACAATCACCATTACAAGTTGTAAAACCATCTCCATCCACATCATATCCTTCATCCGTCAATCCATTGCAATCATTGTCTGCGAAGTCACATAATTCAGCCGCTCCTGGGTATATTGCAGGATCACCATCATTACAATCTGAACCCACATCAAATCCATCTCCATCTCCATCAGAGAATGGTGTAACTAAAAAAGGCACTAACGTGCAATCTGCTCCGATATAACCTCCCATTGAACCATCACCTCCCGTTGTAACTTGGACGCTCAAATCAGCATTGTCCACAACTTGCGCTTGAATACAAAAGCCGATGTTACAAGCACCCTGGTCTCCATCATCGTCTCCCCCGTCACCATTTAAATCCAAATCATAATAATAACCTTGTCCAAAACTCAATCCAGAACCTGTAGCGTTCAAAGAATTTTGCCAAATCCATTGCCCTGTTCCAGTTCCTGCGCACAAGCTAGGCGCTGAAATTGGAGTTACATTGGACCAGCCTGATCCTAAAATGACCTCAAAACCATCTACCCAACTTCCAGTACCCATGGTATAGTCCACAGTATAGCAAATGGTCACAATAGTACCCGGCGCGTAAGCACCGGCTACAGGGGCCTTACTAAATGAAACAAGCTAGTTACTCACACATTGGGCTCGTCCTTTAATACTGCT
>JBEISW010000266.1:0-3220 GCA_040375215.1 Crocinitomicaceae bacterium
GTTTCGTGAGCTAACTTCTGATGAAAATGAAGATGTCATCGAAAAGATAAATCGCTCAGGTGCAAATCTTGTATTTGTTGTTCTAGGTTGCCCAAAGCAAGAGAAATGGATGTTTGCCAAGAAAGGTAAAATTAATGCATGCATGATTGGAATAGGAGGCGCACTTCCCGTCTTAATTGGTCAACAGCGTCGCGCTCCAGTATGGATGCAAAAGGCTAGTTTGGAGTGGTTTTATCGTTTGATACAAGAACCAAGGCGGCTTTTTAAAAGGTATTTTGTAACCAACTCCTTATTTCTGTTTTTGATTTTGAAGCAATGGATTTTAAGAGGTAGAACCCCATGAAAATTACCATCGTAGCCGGAGCCCGTCCCAATTTTATGAAGGTAGCTCCCATCATTCATGCGATACAACGTCAGCAGGAATCAGAGGTAAAGATCAGTTTCCGCCTCATTCACACTGGCCAACATTATGACGCCCTAATGTCAGGTGCGTTTTTTGATCAGTTGAACATTCCAATTCCCGATCACAATTTGGAAGCGGGTGGAGGAAGTCAGGCAGAACAAACCGCTGCAATCATGGCCAAGTTTGAAACAGAATTATTGGTCAATGTTCCAGATTATGTCATTGTGGTGGGTGATGTCACCTCAACCATGGCTTGCACCTTAGCTGCAGTCAAACTGAATATCAAAGTAGCCCATGTTGAGGCTGGTATTCGATCGTATGAGAGAACCATGCCTGAAGAGGTGAACAGAATTGTTGTAGATAGTGTTTGTGATTTGTATTATACCACAACGGAGGATGCCTCGCTGCAGTTGATAAAAGAAGGGGTGGATAAAGGGAGAATTGTGTTTGTTGGAAATACCATGATTGACACCCTAGTGGCCAATATAACCAAATTGCGTCGACCTGATTTTTGGGAAGCATTTCTTCTTTCTTATAAGAGCTATCTGCTTTTAACATTGCATCGCCCGGCCAATGTCGACGATTCTTTGATGCTGGAAAAGAAACTTTCCATTATATCGGAAGAAGCGGGTTCATTACCGGTTGTTTTTCCGGTGCATCCCAGAACCCGAAAGAATTTGGATGCCACATCTATCTCCTTGCCCAAGAATATTATCCTTGTTGATCCTCTTCCGTATCTCGAGTTCATGTATCTATTGAAAGAATCTAAAGGTGTAATAACAGATTCGGGAGGAATTACGGAGGAAGCTACCTATTTGAATATTCCTTGTATGACACTAAGAACAACCACCGAGCGTCCAGAAACATGCACCATTGGCAGTAATGTTCTTGTAGGCGATGATGATGAAATGTTGACCACTCATATACAGCATCTTCTTATTGGTCAATGGAAATCTTCTGGTATACCCCAGTTTTGGGATGGACTTGCCGCAGAAAGAATTGTTCGGGATTTGATGGACCGTTCAGGGTTTTGATTTAGTGTTAACTTTCCTCATCTTTGCAGTTGATGAGTGGAGCTAAATTTGGTTATTCAAAATATTTGCCTTTGATTGGTGTTGCTGCGGATTTGATCGTAGTGAACATCGTTTTTTTTCTCTCACATTATATTCGATTTGGTACTTGGAACTGGTGGCCAGATAAGCATGATTCTGAATTGTGGTTTTTGTTGAATTTTGCATGGGTGGTTATTGCTTTTTATCACAAGGCCTATACTTTTTTTCGAGGCGAATCTTTTGAAGAGATGTTCAAGAAGTTATCAGGCTATCATTTTATATACGCTGCAACTGTTTTTTTGTTCTTGTTTACTTTGAATTTGGATCGAATTGCTCGGCTTTGGGTGTTGTATTATATGGTAACCAGTTTTGGTTGTTTTATATTGGTTAGATGGATTTTTCAGACGTTTTTCTCCTGGTATCGCTCAAAGGGATACAATTTCAGGAATGTTGTTCTCGTTGGCGATGATAATTCTGTGCAGTATCTGTTCAAGAATATGCGGGATGATATTACCCTGGGTTTTCGAGTGCTGGGTTTTTTTAGTGACGATGCTTCTGGAGGGAAAGCGAAATTAGCCTACATGGGTTGCAATGAACTAGGGCAATTGAAAGATTTGAAAGAGTATTTGGTATTGAATGATGTTCACGAGGTGTATTGGCAACTAACACCCTCAGAACATCCATTGCTCAAGGAGATAGTGCAATATTGCGAGAATAACCTGATTCGTGTGAAGTTCATTCCATACTTTGGTTCAACGTTGCTAGGTAGAAAGCCCATCATTGATATGTTTAGATTGATGCCATTGGTTAGTTTGCGCAGCGAGCCATTGCAGCTTCCTCTGAATCGTGCTTTGAAAAGGTCATTTGACGTGGTGTTTTCTTTAATGGTTTTATTGTTGTTGATGCCAATTTTAACTCCAGTGCTTTTTGTTTTGATTAAGCTGGGATCACGAGGTCCAGTTTTTTTTAAGCAATTACGGACAGGTGAGGATGGTCGTTCTTTTTGGTGCTTTAAGTTCAGAACGATGCGTGTAAATCTTGAGGCAGATGCATTGCAAGCGGTAGAGAATGACCCAAGGCTTACAAGGATTGGAGGATTTCTCCGTCGATCCAACATGGATGAATTGCCTCAGTTTTGGAATGTGCTGAGAGGGGAGATGTCGGTGGTAGGACCAAGGCCACATATGTTAAAGCACACGGAAGAATACAGCCAGCGTGTGAGTAAATTTTTGGTGCGTCATTTGGCTAAGCCAGGCATCACTGGATGGGCGCAAGTGAACGGATTAAGAGGGGAGACCAAAGAATTGGTTCAAATGGAAAGGCGGGTTGAAGCGGACATTTGGTACGTAGAAAACTGGTCCCTTACATTGGACATAAGGATTGTTATCAAAACAATCTGGAATATGATCAAAGGTGAGGAAAAAGCCTACTAGTTTTCTTTGATGACTTTGACAAATTTTTCAATTGAGTCAATGTGCATTACAAGGTGATATACACCTGCAGGTAGGGCGCTCAAATTAATCGATTTTGTGTTGTTGTCTTTTAAAACTACTTGTCCCAAAGCGTTAACCACTTGAATAGTCTGATAGTTTCTATCAAGCTGAATAAAGTCTTTGGTAGGATTGGGGTAGATCAAATTTTGTTCGTTTGACCCAATAGATGTTCCACCGCAGGCAGCTTCACATTCCTGTAAAAGATCGTAGAAATATCCAGTATAGTCATATCCATCGCTTCCAATGCTGCTGCATCCACTTACAGTAAAACA
>JBEISW010000325.1:0-2501 GCA_040375215.1 Crocinitomicaceae bacterium
CTTAAACCAACTAGGTCTGCAAACATGTTCAGACCGAAAAACGAATGAACTTGTATTAAAGGGGGAGTACTGTGAAATAACATTGCTTAACTCCAAAAATTCTGGCACAAACCCTTTTACTGGTTTAATACTGCCATCTGGATACAAGTATGAGGTATTATGATAAGTTCCCGCGATGTCATGATTTTTCTCAAGTATGTCTATTTGGCTTTGTAGTTTAACACTACTAATCCACACGTCATCGCCCTCTAACATGGCAATGTATTTTGCACCAGAAGCCAAACAAGACTGAAACAATAAATTAGCATTCTCAAAAATGCCAATGTTCTTCTCTCGAGAAAACAATTTCACCTGATTTGGATATGCCGCAGCATAATACTTGCACAAAATTGGAGTATCGTCGTCCGAACCATCTTCACCGATAAACAATTGCCAACTGAAAGTTGTTTTTTGTGACAATACGGATTCTATAGCTTCTTCGATATAAGCCTGATGGTTATAGGTAAGCATAAATACGGCTACAAGCGGAGAATCCATCATTACAAATCCATTACAGCATAACCAAAGCCTTGTTGACCAAAACCATTACCGTTGTATAGCATAAACTTTTTATCTTCATGAGTAAATACATGGCAATACTCGTACATATGCCCATCCCAATCTTGTAACATATCTTGAAAAAGGTCGTACTTATAATCCTCCCAATCTGATGCGTTTGATGACTTGGCGCATCCAATTTTGTAACTCATTTTTTGTTGCTCCCTATAATCTCTTGCCATTCTGTGTGAAAAATACATTTCATATTGATCACCGTTCCTTAGCACACATGGTCGACCAATACTTTCCATCTCCTCCGTATATCCAATGGCTATTTCACCAGGTTTATGCCAGTTTATGCCATCGTTAGAGGTAGTATGTCTCACCAGATAAAGGGGTTCTTTTCTATCCAAATGATTAATCCAACCTGTTCCAGAAACATAAAACATTCGCCAAATATTATTGTCCCAAAAAACATAAGGTGCTGAATTAAAAAACGGTTCATTGAATGATCTGTCCAATAAAGGTCCATCTCCGGAACGTTCAAAAGTTTGACCACCATCTTTACTGACAGCAAGACCAATTGACAACCGATAAGCTACCCGAACCTCAGGATTCCAACCAATGTAGTACATCCAAACTTCCTGACCATTCCTCACGACAGAGCTCGGCATTACACCACTCTCGTCAAAAGTTCCCAACGGTCCAAACTCAAACAATGGACCTACAATACCTCCAATCAATTTCAATTCCTCACCCACTATTTGGGCATCAACGTAGAAAGGTTGGCTTCTGCCTAAAGCATCCCGAGAACTAAAAAAAACCCTATACACATTCTCTTGCAAATGAAAGGCAAAAGGAACAGAAGCATGTGACAATAAGCCCAAAGCTTTGTTCTGATTGACGTCCAATAAAATTCCTTTTTTCCTCCACATGATCAATATACTTCTATGGCTAATTTATCTTGCTTTCGAGCTGGACAACCCATGTAGAAGGATCCATCTTCTGTTGACTTTGTTACCAATGCCCCCATACTGATCAAACATCCTTCACCAATGACTGTATAATCTCTTATCGTTGCGTTTACACCAAACCAAGCTCTTTCTTTAACATGGCAATGACCTGACAAAACAACATGGGAAGTGAAAAAAACATGATCCTCAATTAATCCGTGATGTCCAATGTGATTGCCACTCCAAAGGACGACGTTGTTTCCAATCGTGGTATAAGGTTGCAATGTATTATCTTCTAAGATAAAACAATTTTCACCTATCTGATTTCCGCAAATGGTAGCCTTAGAAGAAACATAGGAAATATATGAATATCCCATGGACTTGCCCTGCAAATAAACTTCCTTTCTCAATGTGTTCATTTTAACTCCTGTCATTGGAGCAAATAACAAATAATCACTTGGCGGAAAGTGATCCACCAAATCTTCAAAAGGAACAACAGGCAAACCATGGAAAGTGTTTTCATTTATGTATGCTTGATGCACAGTAAAAGCAACTACAGTGTAATCTGAATCATGGGTTAAATACCACAAAGCCAATTCTTCTTTATCCTTTACTCCGAAAACAACTACTTCCTTTCTCATACCAAACTATAATTTTTTACCTCTGCCTTAATTTGTTCTATTTCATGATTCATCATCAAATCAAGAATCGATGCATATTTATTCATCAATGATACATCTCCCATCTTTACAAAATTCAATTGAATACCATCATTCAAAAAATCTTGCTTTTCATACAATTCCATTCCTCCAATGGCATTGTTATAACCTTCAGCGCAAAGTTCCTTACAAATTCTTAAAATCTTTTCTTTCCCTACTCCGATGACATTGGGGAAGTCTGAGGAACATACTTTAAAATCATTCTTCAAACCCAAATGATTTGCACACCACATTGTCGTTCGTTGATTCAAATCTGAAATCTTACCCTTTCCGTCGCCAATCAGAGCTCTCA
>JBEISW010000112.1:0-6942 GCA_040375215.1 Crocinitomicaceae bacterium
ATGAAGAGCAAAGTGTTTTCATTGATCTGAATTTGATTCTCAATAGTATGATGAATATACTCCTTGGTAAGTGTGTCCAAAAACTGTTGGGCATTTTCTGCTAAGCCATCATTAATGGACAGTGTCAAAATACTCGAGTAATTGTTGTTGGCTACCGATACAGCGGAAGCGTATTTTCCAATTAGTTGGTCTCGGGTGTGAACAATGAATTTATAAGTTTGCTCTTTGATCAATTCAAATTCTTCAGCATTAATTCCCTTGGCCAAATCTACTTGAAGCTCTATCTGACCATCCTTTACTGGTTTGTTGAATTCACACTCTTTGAAAAATTTTACACCTCTTGCATCAAATGAAAGTTGGTATCTTTTCTCATCAATAACTTTGATAAAAAAAGGCATATTTCGCATTCGTGGGTTGAAATCTTTCCAATCACAAATGATGTTCATTGATCCAAAATTGGAAACTTGAGCTGTCTTTATTCGTCCTACGATGTAATAGCTCAAGTTAAAGTTTAACTTATCCAATACTCGACCTACCAAATCTTTTGATGTAATAACCCTTTTCTGATTGGCGATGTCTTGAATTACAGAGTAATATCCGAGGTTTGAATAAATCTTGCTCTGATAATCGTAAGTTTCGTTGGATTTTAATAAGATTTCTGCTCTAGCGCCATATATATCTGGCATTCTATTGCTGTAGAAGTAGGCAATTACAAAAGAAACCGAACAAAAAATAGGGATAAGAATCCAGTTCTTGTTGATGAATTTAATGACTGGGATTAAATCTTCAGCATCTAAAAAACCAGATTTTCCTGCTTTACTCATTCTCTTTTACAATATCGCAATATGCAAAAGTATTTGCTTCAATTTTTGAAATTGTGTCACAATATATCAACCAAATGATGTGGGATTTTCTGACTTTCATATATTTGTATATTCAACGTTCAAAAGAAAATGAAAATTAAAATTTTATCGGTGCTTTTTCTGACCCTGTCAGCAGTTGCATTTGCGCTGCCTGATCCAGGTGGTGGTGAGTTTCCTTGTGGCGGTGAATTTGGGCCGTGTCCTATTCCTATCGATGGTGGTGTTGGCATTCTCTTGGCATCAGGTATTGCTTTGGGTGGCGCCAAATGGCTCAAAGAAAAACGCAATCAACAGCAATGAAATGGAACAATGAGCTGTTAAAGTTCATTTTTTCTGTTTTGGCTTTTTATCTTTTAGGACTCGTGGTTTACGAGTCTTTTTTATTGCCCAATACAAAAATGGATGAGCATCTTATCCATGCTCTGGTAGTGGCTTCTGAATGGATAATACAGCATTTGGGATTTGTTACTAAAGCGCACCAAACATCTTTATTCTACACGATTCAAATTGAGAATAGTGTTGGCGTTTGGGTTTCCCCTAATTGTGACGGATGGATGGTGGTATGGGTATTTCTCAGTGTTTGGATTTTTCTGCCGCTTAGTAAATTTGGGAAGTTTGCAATACTGCCGTTGCTAATCCTAGCCATTGAAGCGGTTAACGTGATAAGAATTGTAAGTTTGGCAATTATCACCAAATATTATCCGCAATCTTTAGCGTTTAATCATGACTATACGTTTACCATAGTTGTGTACGGTTTTGTGATTTTTTTATGGTGGTTGGGTATTAAAAAATGGAGCAAAAAATGAATACGTGGCGTTTGATGTTTGTTCTTTTTTCTTGTGTCTTCATTTGGCTCAATGACTGGAGCAAGGTCAATTGCAATTATCAAATTCACATTAGAAGTTCAAATCCCAATTGGGAATCGCTATCTCTGGAAGACCGAATTTCATTTAAAAAGCAAGACGAACAAAATTTGCCTTTTTCTTTTTTTCACACCCATTCTGATTTTCATTGGATGTATACAAGAAGTTTGTCTTTTTGGACAACCATGAAATGGGTTATACCTGTTTTTTTCACCTTGTGCTTTGCATTACTAGAATGGTTAATGCTACCATTGTGTTTTTCTATTTTGTCTATTCGTCGACTTTGGATTGTTTACTATTATTTGGTATTAATCATCCTTGTTTTATTCATGTATTTTGTTTCCCACATCACAGCTTCTGATGCCATATTTGCCATAGCAAGAAAGGTGTGGATGATTCTTCAATCACCTTCCCTTTTTGTTCTGTTTTTTATTTATAATTTATTCAAACATGATCAAGATTCAGAAAGAAATCGAGCAATTTCCTAGTAATGCCAAGTTGTGGTTTTATTGGGTTCCTAGGCCGCTACTAGAAGATGAGCTGACTTATTTTCAGCAGTCAAAGAAGGATTTTCTTTCACAATGGAATACGCATGGAAAGGCCAATTCAGCTAATGTTTGGTTGATTGAGGGTAGGTGTATTTTGATTGTTGCCGGAAATGAATTTGAAGGGGTTTCGGGTTGTAGCATAGATAAAAGCGTAGCTTGGATAAAGGGTTTATCTATCCAATGGAACGTGGATTTATTGGACCGAAATTGGGTCATGTATCAAGCGGAGAGTCAAGAATGGGTAATGTCTAAATTGAGCCAGTTTTGGGCTCTGCGCAAAGCCAATGTGGTTCATGATCAGACCCTTATTGTCGATAGTACCATTACTCAATTCAGTGATGTAGAAAATCTCATCAAACCTTTTGCGCAATCTTGGCATGCGCAAATGTGGCTATGATTAGGGAAGTGGAGAAAAATGTTGATCAATCAAATACACCAAAGCTGTCATAGACGCGGCCCCCAATTGTAGTTCTCGTTTGTTCACATTTTCAAATACATCATTAGCGGTGTGGTGATAATCAAAATATCTTTGATTGTCTACATTCAATGCAAATAACGCAACTTCATCATTTTTTAGTGGGCCAATATCCACTCCGCTCCAACCGCGTTTGAATGAGTGCAGGTTATAGGGTTCAAAAAGGGGTAACCATTTTATCCACTCCTCATACCGGGCATCCGGAGATTGAGTGCTAAAGCCTCTAGGACTGAATCCGCCTCCATCGCTTTCAATGGCCGCTAAATGGCGATCCCCTTGCTCCACCGTTTTTTTGGCATAGGTTATTCCGCCGTCATTTCCAAACTCCTCGTTGATAAATAATACAACACGAATAGTTCTCTTGGGCTTGTAATCTAAAGCATGAAGCGTTCTTATAACCTCCATGCTTTGAACGCATCCTGTTCCATCATCATGTGCCCCTTCTCCAATGTCCCAAGAATCCAAATGCCCCCCAATGGTGATGATTTCATTGGGATATACACTTCCTTTGATCTCCGCAATCACATTGGCCTGTTGAACCCTTCCTCCATTGCTACATTCCAAATGGTATTCAAATTCAATATTTGTATCGAACTTTAACTCATCACTCAACCACTTGCTGTGGTATGCACTCAATGCCGCCGCTGGAATATTGGTTGCTTCAGTTGCACCTGTGTGCGGAAACTGATCGTCAGCCAAGGTCAGCGAACGTGTAAGACAACCAATAGCGCCCTTGCTTTCAGCCAATTTAGGCCCTCTCCATCTGGTTTCTCCTCCATTGCCATAAGCGGCACCCGTGTTGATTAGTGCCGCGTCCAAAGGTTTGTTAATGAATACAATTTTACCTTTAATCTTTTTGGAGTCAATGCTCTCTAATTCTTGAACACTGTTAACCATCACAATCTCCCCCTTCAATGTGCTGGCAACTGATCCGCCCAAAGCCGCAATAGGAATTTGTATCTCCTTGCCGTTTCCTAGGTAAACCTTCCCATACTCCATATTTCCTCTTGACCACTTGGGAACATCAACAGACATCAAGTAACTGGTGTCAGCCCCTAGTTCGAGCAATCGCGTTTTACCCCAATCAATGGCATTTTGAGCCGATTGCGATCCTGCCACGCGGTGTCCAATCTTTTTACACAAATGATTCAATTCATCATAACACGTACCATGCAGCAATACCTCCTCATAAATTTTAGACAATGCTATGGTGTCATTGCTGTATTGTCCCATGGTAGGGCAAGCCGAAATCAATAGGATCAGCAGTTGAGAAATTTTTTTCATATCATAAAAGATCCATTGTTGATGTCCAAAGCTTGACCCGTAATGGAAGTTTGTTTTTCAGAAAAAAGGAAATCAACAAAATGAGCTATTTCTTCAGGCTGACTGAATCTTTGCAATGGAACAATGGATTGTTGAATCTTCATTTCTTCAGATAATGATCGACCATTTGCCTCAGCGAGTTTTTCTACTCCTGCTACTGCCATGTCTGTTTCTACCCAACCGGGTGTTAAAGCGTTGACCAATATTTTCTCATGTCCTAACTCAACCGACAAAGAACGCATCAATCCCAAAAGCCCTGTTTTTGCTGTGCAATAAGCGGTGTATCGGGGAACGCCAAAACGCGCCAAACACGATGAAGTAATCAAGATGTGTTTGAAAGTTGTATCTGAATTTCTAAGCAAAGGAAGGCAATATTGAATGGTGTAATAGGTGCCATCCAAATTGGTGCTGATGATTTCTTTCCAACGATCCCCCTCGCCAAACTGATTTTCACCCCCAATTCCCGCGTTGGCAAATACAGCAAAAAGTGAAGTCATGGTATGGTTGCGCAGATGTTCTTCCCATGCACTACTATCCCTGATGTCCATGGCCCAAATGAGATGATTGTTGTGTCTATTCATTTGCGCCAAAGTATCTGATAGTTTGGCTTGGTCTCGACCAACCAAGATGATGCGATAATCTGAATTTTGCGATAAGACAATTGCAGTGGCTCGACCCATTCCTGAGCCCGCACCGGTGATGAGTATATTCTTTGTCATTGTGTTTTTTACAGTCAACAAATGTAATTGTTTCCTGATTTGCATGTAGTTTTGAAATTCAATTATGAAGTACAATTTAAGTGAAGTAACTGAGCTTATCCGCAATAGAAGATCGATAGCTCCAGAACATTTTGGTGCAAGAAAAGTCCACCGTGAACAAGTAGAGTTGATGCTGACCAATGCCTGTTGGGCTCCCAATCATGGACTTACTCAACCTTGGCGTTTTGTTGTCATGAACGATGAATCCAAAATGGAATTGGCAGAGTTGGCCTTTTTCTGCGCAACCCATGAAAAGGATCCCAAGGACATTAACCTGCATAAAGTGCAGCGAATGAAGGATAGAATTTTTACAGCTTCTGTTGTCATTGCTGTCAATATGCACAGAGATCCCGCGCAAAAGGTTCCTGAGTGGGAAGAGGTTGCAGCCATGGGTGCTGCAGTTCAAAATCTTCATCTAACGGCTACGGCCTATGGTCTTGCTGGTTTTTGGGCAACACCTTCTGTCATTCAGCACGCTTTGATGCGTGATTTTTTGCAGTTGACAGATGGAATGACGTGTCTGGGATTCTTTTATCTGGGATATCCCAAGGAAGATGGAGAATTTAAATCACACCGTAAACCATTGGAATACGTGACCACTTGGCGCATGTCAGATGAAGGTTAGAATTTTTATTTTGATATCTTTTTGCTTCTTGCAATTGGCAGTGGTTGCCCAGAAGGGCCAAACCACGCTGGGTTTACAGTTAAAACCCATGTTTGCCAGTAAGTTTTTTGAAACTGGTCCACAGCGATTTGTAAGTGATTCATTAGACGCAACTTTATTCCAGAAATTGGGATGGAATACCGGAGTCGTGATTCGTAAGGGCATCAATGATATGTGGAGTATAGAATCAGGAATTTCTATGGTACAAAGAAATTTTGAACTAAAATTCTACAGCCAACGCTATCAGATTGAAGATGTATTAAAATACAAAATGATTGGCTATGAAATTCCTGTACAAGCTTTGATTTATGTTCAGTTGAGTCCCAAGTGGTATATCAACGGAAGTGGAGGTGTAGCATTGGATTTTTATCCCAGTAATTTGTACAAGACAGGGTCTGTATTAAAAGATAGTTTGTACGTTGATGCTTATGCCAAAACATTCAGAACCCGATGGGCAATGTTGGCTGCAACGGCCAACCTGGGATTTGAATATAGAACCAAAGATTATGGTTATTTTTATTTTGGAGCTTCATATCATCGTCCCATGGGGGACATCGCTTTAACTCAACTCAGGGTGGAGTCAAAGGGAGCAGGAAATGATTTTTGGATGCCCATTGGAGGAACTTACCTGACTTTGGATCTGCGCTATTTTTTGAAGCCAGACAAGGAGTTGCCAAAACAAAAAAAGAGGCCGTAGCCTCTTTTATTATTTTTAGAATACTAATCAGATCTTGGATGAAATGTTCAATTTCAATTTGATTTCATTTTTAGCCGCGTAATTTCCGACACTTGGATATTTTATGTCAAACAATGAACGGTCAAAAGTGATATCACCCGCTACTCTCATGTCGCCTTCACGGCCTTCAATTTTTACTGGGAATTCCAATTCTTTGCTGATGCCTTTGATGGTCAATTTTCCTTTTACAACGTGTGTGTTGCCTTTACCATCAGCTTTGGCTGCACAATGTGTGATTTCATATATGGCATCTGGAAATCTTTCAGTGTAGAAAAAATCGTCAGCTTTCAAATGGTTAATCAATTTTGAATTGGTACCTGGATCTGTGATGTCGGTGCAAGTAATGTCATTCATATTGATTTTGATTTTTCCAGATGCAATGTTGCCTCTTGTTACAACAACACTACCACTGGAAACTTTCACAAAACCATCATGGCCTCCACCAACTAGGTTCTCTCCTCTCCAATCTACTTTAGAAGTTTTGTAATCTACGGTGTACTTACCGTCTTTTAACTGAGCAAAAGCTACAGTTGTCAATGCCACTAAGGCTAAAACCTTAACAAACTAAGGACGTAGTCCTTCCTAACTTACATTTAGGAGCTTGCTGTCTTCAGAAGCGTGGCCATCACGGTGGTATGTTCGTCTGATTTTGGTTTAAATCCGTTGCAATGTTGCCATGCTCATGAGTGATGTCTTCTTGTGACTCCAATAC
>JBEISW010000336.1:0-2296 GCA_040375215.1 Crocinitomicaceae bacterium
TCACCATTATCCAAGCATGATACCGCTAGAACAAAATATTTGGACGCTCTGAAGAAAGCCGATATCCATGACTACCAAGATCTGATGGACTTCGCGAGAAGTTAAAGATGAGAAAAACAATATCAATCAACATCTTTGTTCTTCAAGTCAACAATATCACCCAATTTTCTTCTTGGACCTAATCCGGCTATCCGTTTCAAGCTTTTTGCTTTGCAAAAAGGCTTTCCACTGCTATCCGGGGTATGGGGAAAGGCCTACGGCAAAGTCGCCGCGGAATCAACGATTTAAGAATGTTCGCCATTTCAACATAACCGAGCGTTTACTCTTTTGACAATTCCGTCTCACATTATTCCACTTTAACTTTACCCGTAGGTTTTGATTACAATTTTTTATTTTGACAAATAAAACCACTTTCTTTGTCATATAAGGTCAATGTTGCTTTTGGTATTATGATTCTGACTTTATTTGTCAAGATTTTTTATCATGTTCAATCAAAACAGAATTTATAGGGTTTTTCAACTGATTCATTTTCTGAAATCAAAACCGTCCAAACCCATTCGCAGCATCGCCAAACGTCTTGAAGCTTCTGAAAGAACCGTATACCGGTACTTGGATATGCTAAAAGATCTGGGATTTGATGTTGTTCGCGATGACAACAACCGATACGCATTGAATGCTGAGTCACCTTTCGATACTCCTACATTCACTTCACAAGAGGCACAATACCTCAAACGACTTGTACAAACCAGTGGTAAAAAAGTACAACTCAATGCCAGTATACTTCAAAAATTGGCTCATCTTCATGACGATCCCTTGAACATCAACTTGATTGTTCAAGCTCAAATTGGGCAATGGGTAGAAACCATCAGTCATGCAATCATCGATAAGAAACAAATCAAAATTGAACAATACGCCTCCGCCAATAGCCTCTCCATCTCTGATCGAGTTATCGAACCCATTTGCTTCACTGATAACTATAAATCCATTGCCGCTTTTGAGCCACTGACGCAACGCTGCAAATTCTTCAACCTAGAGCGCATGGGCAACGTCGTATTGCTAGAAAAGAAATTTGCTCACGAAGCAAAACACGAGTTCAGACCACCCGATGCATTTGGTTTTCAGGGAGACCAAACCAATAAAGTAATTGAACTGTCCATGAATCTTAGAGCTTATCTAATTTTAAAAGAGGAATATCCCATGTGCATAGCACGAATTGTCAAAAAAGACAAATACCATCTCAAAATCAAAGTGCAAGGTTTCATGGCGCCTGCAAGATTTGTCAAAGGAATGAAAGAGGATGTCAAAGTTCTAGGATCAAAAGCCTTTATTGAATACTTGAAGGGATGAGGTAGCGAGAGAGAGAGAGAGCGAGAGCCGGAGCGAAACGATTCGGTAGCAAATGATTCCTACTTTACAATTTTAGCATATGGCAATTTACCCAGCAATTGGGCGACGTGATAAGTGTCCAACCCACTGCATGTGACGGATTGTGCAACATTCAAATCAATAGAACCATCTTCCATCAAACAATCTTCAGGAGCCTCAAGGTAAATGATTCGACCAATGATTATGGTGGTGTCATTTAATGTAATGTCTATTTTTTGCACCAATTCACAACCCAATTTTATTATGCTCTCACTAACAAAAGGCGCTTCAATCTCATTGATAAATTGCGGCGTAAGCGCTACGGCTTCAAATTCACTAACTCCCACTGGATATTTGGCACTGCATTGATGAGCCTTTTCGTAAAACTCAGGAAGCACATGATTCAATGTGTAATACTTGGTGTTTAGAATATTTCCCAAAGTGTTTTCTGCATTCTCTGCAGGTCTAATTACAATCCCGCAAAGCGCTGGATCAGCACCGATGTGAAAATATGAACTAAAGGTAGCCAAGTTGTGATTCCCCTGAGGACTTATGGTACCTAGGAGATGCAAACTTTTGTATCCACCAATTGTATTGATCAAATTGCCACGATAACGACGTTCTAAAATGGCTAAATCTCTTGTTGTCCAACGCATATGCTACATATTCAATTCCTAGATCTTGGTAACTGCGTTCCGATTGTAAAAACGCAACATGGCCAAGACATGAGGAAAACTTAAACTGGATAAAAAAATAAAAAAAACACTCCAGCCTACCTGATTATTCATTGCATTCAATGGCCAATAATACATATAAACCAATAAGAAAATCCATGCGCCCAATTGAAAGACCAGAGATTGTTTCCACATTTGAAAATGGGTCAGCTTTAATCTTTGTCGCAAATGCCCCCAACCCAATGCACTATGCTGAA
>JBEISW010000096.1:0-7722 GCA_040375215.1 Crocinitomicaceae bacterium
CCCATTGATGGAACGGTGACTGCATTGACCAAAGAAGTAGGTGAGGCCGTATTGGGGAATAACATGACCAGCGGCGATGTGATCATGAAGATTTCTGGATTGAGCAATATGGAAGTTAACGTAGAAGTCAATGAAAGTGATATCGTTCGCGTGCAATTGGGTGATACGGCTATTGTTTCGGTTGATGCTTTTAGAAATGAAAAGTTTAAAGGTATCGTTACAGAAATAGGCAATACTGCGTTGAATTTAATGACGTCAGGTTCAATGGCTGGATCTACAAACAATCAAGTCACCAATTTTTCTGTTAAGATTAGCATCCTTCCTCAATCGTATCAGCATTTGTTACAAGCTGGAGGTACGGATTCTCCTTTTAGACCAGGAATGACAGCAACAGTTGATATCCTTTCAGAGAAAGTAGAGCAAGTGATGAGTATTCCCATCAAAGCGGTTACCACCAGACCCGATAGTTTGAAGTCCGATGAAATGCGAACATGTGTTTTTGTTTTGGATAACACAGGAAAAGCAAAGGTTAAGTACGTCAATACTGGCGTTCAGGATGATCAGTTTATCCATGTTATCGAGGGTGTATCCAAGGACGAACAGGTAATTACTGGTCCGTATGATGAAGTCGCCAAGTCGTTGAACAATGGGGATGAAGTGACCATTGGTGAAATCGAGTTGAAGGAGGAAAAGTGATTTTAGGTATTGAAACTTCGTCAAAGAATTGCAGTCTAGCCTTGTGGCAAGGGTCGCAGCTTTTGGGGAGTTTTGATCAAGTGAGTGAAGATTTTTTGCATGCTGAAATTTTACACCAAGAGATAGAGAAATTGTTGAAGTTTTCTGGAGTACTATTTTCAGATTTGCGTTCGGTAGTTGTTGGCAGTGGTCCTGGTTCATATACGGGATTAAGAATAGGAGTTGCAGCAGCCAAGGGATTGGCAATGGCATTGAATATTCCACTGTTTGCTGTTTCAGGTTTGCAAATGATGTTGTCTCAAAATACAAGCGAATTTCAAGGGCCTGTTTTGGTGGTAATGGATGCACGTCGAAATGAAGTTTTTGGTGCATGGCGAAATTTGGACGGATCATTGACCGCAGCTGAGGCAATTATAGTTGACGAAGAATTTGCAAGGGAATTGTCCAATAGTCCATTGATGGTAATTGGTGAGAATGCCTCAAAGTTGAAATCATTGTTGCCAGATCAAACTATTTTTGTAGATGTGCTTCCCAGTATTCTTTCTGTGTTCCAAGGAAGTATTGATTTGGGCAACCCGGTTGACTTGGCTTACTTTGAGCCTGTTTATGTAAAACCATTTATTCCAACAGTGGCTAAGAAATGAAACGAATTGTATTCATATCGTTATTGATGTTTACCATTGGCGGTTGTGATCGTTGCAATAGAAGTCAATTGTTGCCGGAGGTTAGTTTTGCTTTTACCATCAACATCAATGAGCCTTCGTATTTTGATTTGTCCGTAGCGACTGGTTTTCTATACTTTGATGGAGGTACTGTCAAGTTAATCATTTATCGTATCAATCAAGAAGAATTTAACGTGTATGATGCCCGAAGCACGCACAATCCCGATGATCCGTGTATCTGCGTTGTTGATGATAATAGGGTGTTTATCAAAGATCCTTGTGGAGACTCTAAGTGGCTATTGACAGATGGAACAATAGTCGAGGGGTCAGCTTCTCAAAACTTACTGCAGTATAATTACACCTTTGATTCAGCTACAGGTGTATTGTATTTTTACAATTGATAAATATCTTTTGTTTTAAGCGAGGTTCATAGTTTTTTGTATTTAAATAAATGGTGAATGATAAGAAAAATTGAGCATTTGGGTATAGCGGTGCACGATATAAAAGCATCCAACTCTATTTTTGAGAAACTATTGAACGCTTCACCATACAAAATGGAGGTGGTAGAGCGTGAGGGTGTCATGACCAGTTTTTTTCAAGTAGGTGAAAGTAAAATAGAGTTATTGCAGGCTACCCATCAGGATAGTCCTATAGCAAAGTATTTGGAAAAGAATAAGCAAGGCATTCACCACATTGCATTTGATGTGGATGATATTTATGCAGAGATGATGCGGTTGGAAAAAGAGGGTTTTGTTCTATTAAGCTCGGAGCCAAAACCAGGTGCTGATGGAAAGATGATTGTTTTTTTACATCCAAAATCAACCAATGGTGTTTTGATTGAGCTGTGCCAAGATGCAAAGGATTAATTGCGTTTTCTGATTTTTGCGCGTTTTATTTTTTCATCAAAAAGCCCATTTTTACGGTTGTGTTTCCCTGGATCATCTTTATCTATTTCGATGTTCACATCTGGACGATTGTCACAGGATTTGGATGGCCGTTTCTTCAGCAGAATAAAACGAGCGGTAAAAATGATGGGTTGCCATTCTGTATTGAGCACTTTCATTTGGGGCCATTTTTCATCCCAAGGATAAAAGGTAAACAGTGGTGTTTCTAAGGTATACAGTACAAAGAGCCCTGGGAATTTTTTTCGTCCCAATCCGAACTGATAATTGATTCCGCCGCTAAATTTTGAAGGCATTTCCTCAGGTAATGGTATAAACTCGTTGTTTTTCTTTTTTACGCGCTGAAAGGCTTGGTAGTCGGCTGTTAAAACGGGGCCGTGATGAAACCAAGAACGATCCGTGAATTGCCTCATATCAATGGCACGAGCTTCAAATCCAAATGTATGCAGGTTGAATTTTGTTTTGCGGTCTGCGGCAATCCCTCCACTGTTATCCTTGCCTTGAAAATCACCATTGAATCTTTCTAATCCCCGCAAACAATAATACCGTGCTCCAACTTCCCAGTAATCAAAGTAATTCCATTTGGTTTTGAACCACATTTTATTGGCCTCAATAGCCCACCCTGCTTTGGGAGTGGCGAAAATAGTTCCGTCATATATGAGCGTATTGCGATTGGTGCTGTCGTAGCTGCTGATGGGTGTCTTTAACTTGTATGGAAGCATTACGGTTGCACCTGCGCCAAATGACCAACCATGATCCAAGTAGTCTGGCTCCGCATGCAAAGGTCTTAACTGTCTTTGACTTAAAAGACAAAATGGGGAAATGGTAAAAAGGACAATGAACAAAATTCGCATCTCTGAGTATTTAGACAAAGATGTAAGAAAAATGCTTTATTGAATAAGACTTAGCAATTTGTTTTCAACCTCATCACTGTTCCAAACTTCTTCAATGTTGGGCATGTCAAGAATTTGAGCCATGATTTCGTCTTGTCTTTTTCCATTGGCCAAAGCGATGTGATAAGGAATATGGCTGAAAGTGACTTGTGAATACAAGGGCATCCATTTGTCGGGATGCTTTGTGCTAAACCAACCTTCTATTTTCTTTTGCAATAGGAATCGTGGGTCAGCAGTGAGATCGCGCATTTCAATGTAATTTCTTAATGCCAATTCTAGTATGGCGTCACCATTGGGTTTGCGCTCTTGTGCAAATTGGGGAATGGCTTTTTCCCAATCCTCTTCAGTTGATGTAAGAATTTCTTCAAGTGAAGAACAGTCTTCAAATCCACAGTTCATTCCTTGACCGTAGAATGGAACGATAGCATGAGCAGCATCTCCCAATAAACAAACATCTGAGCCTACATTCCATGGATTGCACTGGGTCATGACCAAGCTTCCAGTAGGGTGGTTAAAATAATCTTGGATTAACTCTGGCATCAAAGCTTTGGCATCAGGAAAATACTGATCAAAAAACGCATGAACATCTTGTTCTGTTTTAATCTTTTCAAAACTGACTTCTCCCTCAAAAGCCATGAATAATGTACAGGTGAATGAACCATCAGGATTAGGTAAACCTATCATCATAAATTCACCACGAGGCCAGATGTGCAGACAGTCTTTTCTCAGTTGATGGCTGCCGTCAGGAAGCGCAGGTATCTCCAATTCTTTATAACCATGCGCCAAATATTTTTGAGAATATTCATGTCGATCCAATCTGGTCATACGGGCTCTTACCGCGCTAAACGCTCCATCCGTTCCAAAAAGTCTATCATAGGGTGTGGCAATTTCTTTTTGCTCGTGTTCAAAATATATTGTCTTTTTTGACAAATCAACGTCATTGCATTTGTGTTCAAAATGCAGTTTAACATTGGGGTACTCACTGGCGCAGTTCAATAGTGTTTGATTGAGTAATCCTCTAGAAACACTGTAGATGGCTTGCCCTTCTTTTCCGTATGGTTGGTAGGTTAACTCCCCACTAACAGCGTGCATTAATCGCCCGTACATGGGAAGAGCAACTTTTTCAATTTCACTTCTAATTCCCACGCCGTCTAGGCCTTTCCAACCGCGATCACTCAAGGCAAGATTGATACTTTTGCCTTGAACGATTTTCATCTTTCTGATGTCTGATCTGCGTTCAAATACATTGACTTGATGACCTCTTTTGGCCATGTAAAGGGCCAATAAACTTCCAACCAATCCGCCACCAACAATGGCAATGTTTTGTTCTTTACTCATGCAATGTTCACTTTGTCCAAGGCTTGCTTCAAATCTTCGATCAAGTCTTCTTCGTCCTCAATGCCTACACTCAATCTCAGGAGAGAATCAGTGATGCCAGTTTTCAATCGCTCTTCTCTGGGAATTGATGCATGTGTCATGCTAGCAGGATGTCCAATCAACGATTCAACACCACCTAGTGATTCAGCCAAAGAAAAGACCTCTGTGGCGCATGCCAAAACAGAAGCCTGCTCAAATGAATCATTTTTCAAACTGAAAGAGATCATTCCTCCAAAGTCTTTCATTTGCGTTTTGGCCACTTCATGATAAGGGTGATTTTCAAAACCGGGCCAATACACTTTTTCAACCTTGGGATGATTTTGAAGGAAGTGAGCAATGGCTTTACCGTTGGCACAATGTCTTTCCATGCGAATGTGCAATGTTTTTAATCCGCGCAAAACCAAGAAACTATCCTGAGGTCCTGGTGTGGCGCCGCAAGAATTGGCGATGAATGCCAACTGTTCATGCAAACTGTCATCGTTGGTGCAAAGTGCGCCCATGACAACATCACTGTGACCGCCCAAATATTTGGTGGCTGAATGCATTACGATATCAGCACCTAGGTCCAAAGGATTTTGTAAATAAGGCGATGCAAAAGTGTTATCGATAACACAGATGCACTCATGTATCTTGGCCAACTCCACCATCCTTTTGATGTCAATGATTTTCATCATTGGGTTGGTAGGTGTTTCGACCCAAATCATTTTCGTTTGGGTATTGATTTTGTTTTTAATAGCAACCTCATCGTGCATGTCAACAAAGTGAAAGGTTATGCCGTATTTGGCAAAAACTTTGGTGAACATGCGGTAGCTTCCGCCATACAAATCATCAGATGCAATTACTTCATCACCGGGTTGTAGCAGTTTGATGATGGCATCGGCAGCTCCCATTCCACTGGAGAAGCATAAGCCATGTTTGGCGTTTTCTAAAGCGGCCAAACAGTTTTCCAATGCTACGCGAGTAGGATTTTTTCCTCTTGCATATGCGTAGCCTTTGTGCTGACCTGGTGCGGACTGAACATAGGTTGATGTTTGATAAATGGGCGTCATAATAGCCCCTGTAGTGGGGTCAGGTTCTTGGCCAGCATGTATGGCCTTGGTTCCAAATTTCATAATAACGGGTCTTGCTGATTTTTTTTTCTTCTCTTTTGTCTGATGTACGTATTGGCCAACACGCCAGTTGTAACTACCACAAATCCCAGGATAATCAGATCAACATTGTTTTTGATAAATTCAAAGTGTCCGAGATAGAATCCTGCGGTTGTGATTGTGCCAACCCACATTGCTCCTCCAATGAGGTTATAAAACATGAATGTGTTGAATTGAACTCTTATCACCCCAGCAAGAATGGGTGCAAATGTTCTGATGATGGGAAGATACCTTCCAAGTATGAGTGTCTTGCCTCCATGTCTATGGTAAAAATCAGAGGTCATTTCTACATACTTTTTCTTGAACAACCAAGATTCTTTGCGGTCCAATGCCTTTTTTCCAAAATGGTAACCGAACCAATAACCAAAAGTGCTACCAAGGCTCGCAAAGATGAATAAATACAGCATAAGTTCTTGTACCGATACATCTAGGAGATCAGGTTGAGTAGCACAAATAAGTCCCGATAAAAAGAGAAGTGAATCTCCGGGTAGAAAAAAACCAATGATTAAACCATTTTCAGCAAAAATGATGACGAGCAATAGCGCTAGTCCTCCAAAATGGAGGATGCTTTCAGGATTGAAAAGACTTCCAATAAAATCAAAAATTTCCACGAGGGCAAGATACAAAAGGATTCCGCAAACCAACTGATAATTGGCAGTATTAAAATAAGAAATTGGTCGTGATTTTTAAAACAACGGTCTTTTTGACTTGTTGGTCACTGTATGGGCCTAATCTGGTGAAGCAACCAATTCCTAGCCCGCCTGTTTTAGAAATGATCAAATCATTTATACCAAGGCCAGTCTCAAAAAAGCCTTTTGGGTAATCCATTATGCCTTCTGGTGCTTGATCGCTCAACCCCAATTTTCCCCATCCTCCATTTAACAGCATGTTGATTTTTGGGGCTGATTGTGGATGCTGATAGATGGGTGTTTTCCATTTGTATCGCACAAAGAAGTGTGCGTATTCTCTGGCATACCACTGGTTATTTAATGCCGTTTCGAATGATTCAGGTACGGAGATGTTCACATTGGTGTGATCATTCCAAGATCCGCGAAGTGCGTTCAACTCATTGATGGGAGCAGTGTGCATGGTTTTTCCGCATTCTATATTTACTTTGAGGTCTCCCCAGTAAACGGAATGAAAAGTTTTTTCCAATTCAAATTGATGCCTGATAAAAGTGGTGTGTTGGCTAATGATGCCATGGCTCATTCCCCATTGAAAGATCGGCCAATAACCATTTAACACAATTTCCTTATCCAACACACGTCGTCTTTTTTCCCCTGGAGTCCATCTGAAAAGCAATCGATTCAACACAAGTGAATATTGTTGCGGATTATTCTTGGTGAAAGAAATGTGGGGTGTTTTCTTGAGGTCGGATTGATGATAGAAAAGTTGAACGCTCTTGTAAAGGGGGATTTGAACGTCCACTGTCACCCCTTGGATATAATCCATTTGGGTGACAAAGAATTCATAGACTTGTTTATTGATGTTGCGGCGGTAACTATTCAATCCATTTCTTCCACTCTCTTGAACATCATCAGTATAACCCAAACGGAATTGAACACGGGTGTTGGATGATGTCCAACCCAAACCTGCGCCATACTTGGTGCGCTGGTCTTTGAATCCAAAAGCAGTACTTGCATCCAGCTTCCATCGTTCATGGAATTTTGAGTTGGTTGATAGACCAATACCCAATCGACTTCCTTCAAACCGATTGAATTTGTACAGTTGTAAAAGATCCATGTTGATGAATCCCAGCATCCATTGGCCTTCTATTAAGCTAGCCAATCGATTAACTTTTTTGTCAAATTGATTGACTTTTCCAATGCTATCCATGAAAGAGTAGGTGTTCTTTTCCTCAACACTCAATGGTGTGTAGCGCAACGCTTCCCATTTGTTTTCTGAAACGGTGTTGGCCGATGAAGGGAATTCAAATACCACCGCATCAAAATCTTTGGCTTCGAATTTACGTAACTCAATGTTTTTTAGTTGTGTTTGAATTTCACCAAAAATCTCGGGGGTGGAGTTGGTCAATTTATAATAG
>JBEISW010000149.1:0-5834 GCA_040375215.1 Crocinitomicaceae bacterium
AGAGACCATTATCTTGAATCGTGCTACCAAATCATTGACCCTTTATCACCAAATGATTGGTCGTGGATCCCGATTGATTCCAGGAAAAGAAGAATTCAATGTTTTGGATTTGGGTAACAATGCCAAGCGATTTGGTTTGTGGGATTCTTACATTGATTGGCAGGAAATATTTGCACATCCCAATGCTTACATAGAAAGCATCGTTTCAGATGATGTGATGGAGCGCGAGACCAAATACGAGATGACACCTGAGGTGAGGGATCGATTTAAGAATTCACCCGTTATAGATTTTGATATCAAAGAGCATTACTTGCGATTGATGAAAGCTGGTCGCAAAGCCAAGGAAGTTTTGGATTTGAGTATTCAACAGCATGCCACCATTGTTAAGGAGAATGCAGAAGATGTTTTTGATGCCTTGGAATTGGTTAAAGTATTGGAATTGGATGTCAAGAGCAGGGTCAAACATTTTAGCTACTGTATTTCAAAAAGCACTGAGAGCTACCGGGATTGGTTGCGGTCAGAGTATATGCGAAAACTATCGATGATTGTGCGAGAGATGTATAACGATTAAAACATTTGAAGAGTGAAATTGAAGACAGAGAACATTTTTCAGATTACTGAGATACCGGCGTCTAAACATGAAGTTTATGAAGCTTTGACAGATGCAAAAGTTTTTTATGCGATAACTGGATTGCATGCTGAGTTTCATTCTGAACCTGGAACATACTTTATATCCGAAAATAAAAAAGTTAGTGGGTATTATTTGAGTTTGGAGCAAGATGAATTTATTGTGATGGCATGGCGACATGAGTATTTTTACCGCGGTATTCATACTTTGGTTCACATTGAATTGTCGGAAATGGAAGATGGCGGAACACGTATTCACTTCAATCATGTTGGAGTTCCTGAGGAGCATGCCGGTTGGTTGACAGAACACTGGAAGCGGGATGTTTGGTCATTGTTCTTGGCACATTTTAAAGCTTTGAAAAGTAATCAATGAATAAGATAAAAGACAATTTATTTCCAGCTCTCCTGGTTTTTTTAGTGGCTTTGCCATTGTGTTTGGGTATTGCTTTAGCCTCAGGGGTAACACCATTTGCGGGATTGATAGCAGGTATAGTTGGTGGCATTGTTGTCGGCGTAATTAGTGGTTCGCATTTGAGTGTTAGCGGGCCTGCAGCCGGTTTAACCATATTGGTAGCCAATGCCATTATCCAATTGAATGATTATACCCTATTCTTAACAGCCGTTGTTTTAGCGGGATTGCTTCAAATAGTTTTTGGTTTGCTAAAAGCCGGAAAGTTGGGCGAGTATGTTCCCAATAATGTCATTCGTGGAATGATGGCTGCTATTGGATTGATACTCATATTAAAGCAAATACCACACTTGGTTGGTTTTGATCATGATTTTGAAGGTGACGAAGATTTTACTCAATCGGATGGTGAAAATACATTCACTGAAGTAGCCTTGGCTTTTTTACGAATAACGCCCAATGCTGCTATCATTGGTTTAGGGAGTATGCTGTTTTTATTAATCTGGGATAGCTTTTTGGTCAAGAGATGGAAGACCTTGAAATTTTTGCCAGGATCTTTGTTGGTTGTTATTATTGGCATATTGATGACTTTCATTTGGAGCGGCACAGATATGGCGATGTTGCCAGAACATTTGGTCAATGTTCCCGTGGTTGAACATTGGTCAGATTGGGCAGGTAAAATAATTACTCCAAATTTTAACGGAGTTACCCAAATGAATGTTTGGATCATTGCTGTAACTATTGCTCTGGTCGCCAGCTTAGAAAGTCTTTTGGGAGTTGAAGCCGTTGATAAACTGGATCCTTTAAAACGAAGCACGCCCAATAATCGAGAATTGATCGCTCAAGGTGTTGGAAATTCCGTCTCTGGACTTTTAGGGGGAATACCAGTTACCTCAGTAGTGGTGAGAAGTACGGCCAATATTGGAGCCGGAGCCACCAATAAAACGAGCACAATTCTGCATGGAATTTTCATTCTGCTAAGCATACTTTTTATACCACAATTGCTGAACTTAGTGCCTCTGGCATCTTTGGCGGCAGTGTTGATCATGGTGGGCTACAAATTGGTTAAGCCTTCCATTTTTATTGAAATATGGAAACAAGGAAAAGTTCAGTTTATCCCATTTTTCATCACCGTAGTGGCCATATTATTTTTGGGACTGCTCAAAGGAATCGGTATCGGAATGTTGATTGGTATTTTTTACGTGATCAAAAGAAATTTTCATGATGGCGTCAATCTTTATCAATTGGAAACCAATTATCTGTTGCGTTTTCAAACAGAAGTAACCTTCCTGAATAAACCATTGTTAAAGGAGTTATTGTCTCAGATTCCAAATAGCAGTCATGTTTTGATTGACCTCTCTAAGAATGAACGTTTAGACGAGGACATCAAAGAAATGATCAGAGAATACCGCATTCAAGCTGAATTTAAGAATATAGATATTGAATTTAAATACAATTCAAGAACCAACATCCCAAAACCCTTTTAATATGGACAGCATCGCAAAATTATTGTTAGAGAATGAAGCTTGGGCAAGAGAGAAGGTAGAGATAGATCCAGAGTATTTCTCTCGTTTATCAAAAATTCAAACGCCAGAATTTCTATGGATCGGGTGCTCAGATAGCCGAGTTCCTGCCAATGAAATCACCGGTACGGAACCCGGTGAGATTTTTGTCCACCGCAATGTGGCCAATTTGGTTGTGCATACAGATTTGAATCTTTTGAGTGTGCTTTTGTACGCTGTCGATGTATTGAAAGTAAAGCACATTATTGTATGTGGGCACTATGGTTGTGGAGGGGTGAAAGCTTCTTTGACCAATGAAAGTTTTGGGATGATTAACAAATGGCTTCGCAATATCAAGGATGTTTACCGCATTCATCAAGATGAATTTACATCACTTCAAAATGAAGAGGAAAAAGTAAACTTGTTGGTTGAGTTAAATGTCAAAGAGCAAGTTTTGAATTTGGCCAAGACCAGTATCGTTCAAAGTGCATGGAAGAAAAGACAAGGACCTACCATTCACGGCTGGGTTTATGGATTGAATGATGGAAAGCTTAAGCCACTATGCACAATGGATCATCATTCTAAATTGGACGACATTTATACTTACAATAATCTAGGTTAAACCAGACTAAAAAGTCATTCTAGGCTGAGGGACAATGTTGCGTTGAACAGTAGGATTTTTTAGAAATTCAAAGTATCCTGAAATACCAATCATAGCGGCGTTATCAGTACAATAATCAAACTTTGGAATAAAAGTTTGATAACCTTTTTGGGCACCACGCCTCTCGAATTCCTTCCTCAACAAACTATTGGCGGAAACTCCTCCGGCGAGAGCAATGTGATTGACATTGTACTCTTTAACAATCCTAAAAAACTGTTCCATCAAATAATTCACCACGGCATATTGGTAGGAAGCACAAAGGTCATGGATATTCTTTTGAATGAAATCAGGATCTTGTTTGGTCTGGGCTTGCAGGAAATAAAGCAGCGAAGTTTTTAAACCTGAAAAACTGAAATCATTGTCTTTCTTTTTGGGAGTGGCAAAGGCATATGCTTTTTGATTACCTTCTTTGGACAGTTTATCTACTACGGGCCCCCCGGGATAAGGCAATCCCATCAACTTGGCACCTTTATCCAATGCTTCACCTGCTGCGTCATCCAATGTGGTGGCAACCACTTTTAAATCGGTGGGACTATTTACAATAACAATCTGTGTATGTCCTCCGGAAACAGTGAGACAAGCAAATGGAAATGCGATAGGCGTCTCATATTGTCCTTCAATACAATGCGCCAATACATGTCCTTTCATATGGTTGACACCTACCAATGGCTTTCCTGATGCCAAGGCCATGGATTTCATAAAAGCAACGCCAACATGCAACGCTCCCATGAGACCTGGGCCTTCAGTTACTGCCAAAAGGTTCATGTCTTTCAATGAAAGTTGGGCTTTGTCAAAGGCAGCCTGAACAACAGGAACGATATTGGATTGATGCGCTCTACTGGCCAACTCAGGCACTACCCCACCATACTGTTCATGCACCGCTTGAGTTGCGGTTACCAATGCAATTACCCTTTGATGGTCCAATATGGCAGCTGAAGTTTCATCGCAGCTGCTCTCAACTGCAAGGGTATAAAAGTGACTCATGGTTGAACAACAATCATGTGATCAAACTCTTCTGTAGTGGCCCTGTCCATCTTTTCCTTGGTTCCATAAATGATAGAACTTTGAACATCGGATTGATCGTTGCTTTGATACCACTGTGCAACTTCATCCATGGACATGCACATAAAAGCTTTTGAGAAAACTTCAGAAGTCAGCAGTGAAGGGGCTGAAACGGACACCCATTGAAAATCATTGTCAACCCAAGTACTTTTTGGAATGTTCATGAAAGTTCTTTTGTCTTGTGAATTCTTAAAGGACAATGCCCTATTCTTCAGTTTGATTTGTGGATCTTGCATTTGACCAGTGAAACCCATAGGCACCACATTGAAATCTCCGGGACCTTCTCCAAAAATTAAATATTTTCCAGCCATTGAAATCTTGATGGCTGAGAATCCATGTTCTTTTAATTTCTCCAAAACCAAATCCATTGCCCAACAACTTGCTGCATCCGTAACATCCCATTCGGCATCGCGGTGGTGCTTGATCCATTGAACTTTGTTGCCTGTCTCTTTCAATTCCATCAAATGAGGATCAAATCCTACAATGGGTTTGAATGCTTCAAAGTTGGGGGTGAATTCAGGATCTGCAATAGCATATTGTAACACACGATCCAATGCAATAGAGGTAGGGTCAAAATATCCTTTTGACCATTCTTTCATTTCTTCCATTTTGTGGTAAAATCGAACGAAATAATGTCCGTTGTCTTGAATGTCAATCGGCTTATTGACGTCCTTATTGTAATTGAATCGATGGATTGTTGAGTTGGTATCGTTCAAATCAAAGTGCATCGCAACACCTCTTAAGATGTCATCAATTTCTTTTTCATAGTTCGTAGAATCACCCACCACTTCAATCTTATATTGTTTACCCATGAACAAACCTTGATATTCTCTACCTTGCAAAGTAGATTTGGAATTATTTTGGCAAGCGCAAACCATGAAGAAAGTCGCAAGAGTGAAGAACCTAATCATAATCAACAAAATTAAGGCAAGTATGCAATTACTTGGTCTCGTTGCTTTGAATATGTTATCCATCTTGTGCTGTTCACAATCACCCGTATGGATGGACCAAAGCCCTTTTGGCCACAAAGAAGGCATTAGAAGTGTCACAACAACCTCTTTGGATGGCGACGTAGTTTTTCCCGTTTTGTTTCTGCAACAAACCACCCCATTGTGGTTTCAGTTTGATTGGTTAGCTGATGAAAGAGAATGGCTGAGCTACCGCATTTTTCATTGCAATGTTGAAGGTAAGATCAATGAGGTTGATTACACCGAGTATGTTCAAGGTTTTGAATCGCAAGAAATTTCAGAGTCGCCTGAGTTTGGATTGAACACAACTACTGATTATGTCCATTATCATCTCGCTTTTCCCAACGACATGATGCGACCCACGAAGTCCGGTCGTTATTGGTTGTTGATTTATAGAAACAATGATTGGGAGGACAGAGACAATCATGTTGTATCGTTTCCTTTTTTTGTTGTTGATGAAAAGGTTCAGGTGCAAGCCCAGATGAGAAGATCCTCAAGTGGTGCTCATGTATTTAGCCATCAACAACTGGATGTGGCAGTTAATCCCAATGGTTACTTTCTTTCAGATATTTTCAGAGATATTCATTTAGAAGTTTATCAGAACTATG
>JBEISW010000288.1:0-2934 GCA_040375215.1 Crocinitomicaceae bacterium
AGAAGTTTTTGCAGAAGGAAAGAAAATTGCTTCAGATACGGCCAGTTCTAGCGGTGTATATAAGATCAAGAAGATTCCTTACGCTCCAAGCATTCAATTTGTTTTTAAGGAGTTGAACCATTTACCAAAGATGATTGATGTTGATTTTTCAGAGTTTGGAGCAGATAACTCAGCTAGTTTGATTTTGGAGATGGATGCTTTTTTGTATCGAAATGATGATTATTTGGGTGTGAATTTTCTAAAGACAAAGCCTTTTGGAAAAGGGATATACAGCATGAAGCAGAAGGGCGTTTTGTGGGATGATCGTTATTATTACGAGATGAAAGCCCGACTGGATGCCGTGTTAAAGGCATATAGTGAGTAAGCATTTATGGAAAAAGAAAAGAAAAAAATTTCTAAAGAGTCTTTTAGAAATTCGTTAGCGGTATTTAGATTTTTACAACCCTATGCACTTTCCTTTGGATTGGGCATTGTCTTGTTGTCAGTATCCGGTTTGTTGGTGATTACAATTACAGCCTTATTGGGATTGTTAATGGCGCCAGGGGATATAACCACCGTGCCAGGCGGCGCATGGACACAACAATTATTAAGTGTTTTCTTTTCCAATTTGTCTTTTGATACTACAAAAGGAGTACTTGTTGCTTTGGTTGCCTTGCTGCTTATTCAGGGTGTTTTTTCTTTTATCAGGGTATACTTGTTTGCCTACGTTACAGAAAATGCAATGTTAGAATTGCGCAGTGCAGCCTACAAAAAAATGATTTCCAAGTCGATGGACTTTTATCACAATTCCAAAGTTGGGGATTTGGTAACGCGCATATCTAGTGATGTTTCCACGGTTCAAGAAACCCTGACCATTACATTGGCTGAGTTTATTCGTCAAACGGTAATCATTGTATTTGGTGTTGGTTGTTTGGTGGCATTTTCATGGGAGCTTACTTTGGTGATGTTGAGTTCATTGCCAGTGATTATGATTGTGATGGTGTTTTTTGGCAAGTTCATCAAGCGTTTAGGAAAAGAAACACAAGACAAAGTTGCAGAATCGGGAAATATTGTGAACGAGTCATTGATGGGGATTGTCAATGTGAAGAGTTATGCCAATGAATGGTTGGAGTGGAAGAAATTCAGAGCCAGTGTGGACAACATTAAGGCTTTTGGAATGAAGGGTGCCATTTGGCGGGGCATGTTTGGAACCTTCATTATTATTTTCTTGTTTGGCGCCCTGGGTTTGGTGATTGGCTGGGGATCTTACTTGCATCAAAAGGGAGAGTTGCCAGGAGAAGTTTTGCCTCAATTTATCATGCTAACTGGATTGGTAGCAGGATCCATCGGAGGTTTGGCCGCTCAATTGGGTGCGTTGCAAAGAGGAATTGGAGTTATTGAGACCATCATGAAGTTGATAGATTCAGAGGACGAGGGCGTGTCTTTTGATGAACCCAAGACGGAAACACAAGTGTTGAATACCGCTTTGAGTTTTGAAAATGTTGTATTTTATTACCCAACTCGTCCTGATGTTACGGTTTTGAAATCGGTGAGTTTTCAATTGAACGCGGGAGAAAAATTGGCTTTGGTTGGGCAAAGCGGTTCAGGTAAATCAACCATTGCGGCATTGATTCTGCGATTTTTTGATCCCAAGGAAGGTCAAATAAAATGGGGAAACCAATTGGCCACTGATTTAGACAAATCTTTTATTAGAAGTCAAATGGCGTTTGTTCCCCAAGAGGTGATTTTGTTTGGTGGGACCATAAGAGAAAATATCCTTTACGGAAAGCCCCGTGCTGATGAAGAAACGTTGAATCAAGTTGTTAAAGATGCCAATGTTTTAGAGTTTATTACCCAGTTTCCAGAGGGTCTGGATACCTTGGTAGGGGAGCGCGGCGTTCAATTGTCGGGTGGTCAGCGCCAAAGAATCGCCATCGCTAGAGCAATGATAAGAAATCCTAAAATTTTGATTTTGGATGAGGCCACTAGTGCGTTGGATACCGGTAGTGAAAGACAAGTGCAAGAGGCGTTGGATCGATTGATGAAAGGCCGCACCAGTATTGTTATTGCACATCGATTGTCAACGGTTAAGGATTGTGACCAAGTGTTGGTATTGGAAAAAGGAGAAGTGAAGGAAATGGGTCATCCAACACAGCTTTTACAAGACCCTAATTCTCTTTATGGAAAAATGCTCAACATGCAGCATTTGTTAAATCAATAATTTGTTTTATATGTCAAAGACACAATTTCCATTATCAAAGCAATCATGGCTGTATTCATTGGTGTATCCTTGGGTTTCCAATGGATTGGAATTGTTCTTTGATGGGTTTCATGTCAAGGGGTTGGAGAATTTCCCAAAATCTGGTCCTATTATGTTGGTGGCCAATCATCAGAATGCGATGATTGATCCATTGATTTGCTGCCGTGTTGTCCCTCATCAATTGCATTGGTTAACGCGTTCTGATGTATTTAAAAGTCCTACTATAGCTCAGCTGTTGTATCGTATTAACATGTTGCCGATCTACAGGGAAAAAGATAAAATTGCTGATCAGTCTCAACGCAATGAAGCTGTGTTTGAAGTGTGCAGAACACGTTTATCCAAAGGCGCTGTGGTAAGCATGTTCCCAGAAGGAAGTCACCGTGGAAAGAAACAACTAATGGTCCCATTGAAAAAGGGTTTTGCGCGCTTGGCATTTTCTTCTATTGAGCGAGATCCCAAACTCAGGGATCTCAAGATTGTTCCAATGGGTTTGGACTACAGTGATTTCTATCAAAAACATCCAAGGTTGATTTTGGAAGTGGGTCAACCCATTGCCCTGAAAGATTTTTGGGCAGATTACCAAGAAGACAACAATAAGGCCATCAATAACCTCATCAAAACGGTTCACCAATCCTTGTCCAATTTGATGGTGGATATCAAAGACGAGGAAGATTACACAGTCCTTGAAGAAATGG
>JBEISW010000281.1:0-3027 GCA_040375215.1 Crocinitomicaceae bacterium
AATCAAACGCCTATCAACATCCATCGTCTCTCCGATGTAATAATGATCAATTTTCTCACTGTAGATAATGTAAAAGTAATGCATAAAAAAAGCCTCCATTGGGAGGCTTTGTGGGAGTTACTGGGTTCGAACCAGTGACCCCCTGCTTGTAAGGCAGGTGCTCTGAACCAGCTGAGCTAAACTCCCATTTGATTGGGGTGCAAATATAATATCAATTTTAATTAATCCAAAAAAAATTAATAATTTTCACCCTTCACTGACAAACTCAGCAAACACAGGTCTGTGATCTACCCAGTTCACGGCTGGTACATCGTACTTGATTGTTTGCCATTTCTCCTGAGGAGAAAGAATGTAATCTATCCTAAAATTGGGAAATCTTCCAACATAGGTGGAAGACATCCCCCAACCAGCTTCAGTAAATGAATCATTCATTCCAGAGCTCATGGTGTGATAGGTGTAGGACTGGGGAGGATCGTTAAAATCTCCAACGATCCAAAATGGATAACAGCAGCCCTTGGTATGTTGCTTCACGATATGAACTTGTCCTTCTCGCTGGGCATATGCCCGCTGCATCTTATCCACTATCCTATACCATCCTTGTTTCTCCTCTTTTTGACTATCAATGACGTCATAGTCCTTCATCTGGAAACGGATACTTTGAAAATGAACATTGTAAATGCGCAGCGTATCTTCTCCTTTTTTCACATCAATAAAAATGCAGAAATTGTTTGTCTTTCCCGTGAATGGGACATAACCGCTGTTGACAATGGGTAATTTGGAAAACATAACAACCCCGGATTTTCTTCTACCTGATTTGGCATGAGAAAATCGAACATGATGGTATGGCATTCCCAAGCGTTCCTTGATCAAACTAATGTGATTCTGTCTTGGGGTTTGCAAAAACTCTTGAAAGGCCAATACATCAGGCGACTTCTTAGCAATCTCAGCAATCATAGAGTCTCTCACTACGTTTGACTCCATCTCCACTTGCCTATTCACCTGATTGTATCCCATCAAATTGATATTCCAAGTCATCAACTTAAAATTTCCTTGGCTCTCCTTTAAATCATCACGTCCCCCATCCAACTGAACATAATTTGTTACAAAAGGCAATCCCAAAACCAATAAAATTACCTGAGCAAAAAACAGCTTTCGCCATGAAAAAAACAACAACGGGCTGATAACGACATTCCCCAAATACACGAAAGGAAAAATCAATCCCATGAACGGCAACAAACTGGACAAGTGAATAGGTACCCAATATGAAACATATCCCAAAACCAATAGCAATGTTGCCACCATGGCTACAACAAGAACAATGGTTTTATACAAGGAGTGCACCATATAATCAGCGGCTTTGTTGATTTAAAAAATCCTTTTCACTTCTGGATAAACTATCAAAACCTGAACGATTGATTTTATCTAAAATTGCATTGAGCTTTCGTTCTTTATTCAATCGTTCCTCATTGAACTCATCGTCCGTTTTAGGACGACGGTGTTGGTATAAATGTCTATTTTCTTTTTTATCTTGACCCCATTTACCTAATAAAAAACCCGCCAATAAACCTCCCCAATGGGCCAAATGACCACCAATATTCCATCCCTGTCTAATACCTATCAAATCAATAACTACAATAAACACAACCAACCAAGTAATATCAATAATAAGCACTCCAAAAAAATTAACTTTGCGTTTTGGTTGCAATGCCAAAAGCGCTCCCATCACTGACATCGCTCCTGCGGAACTCCCTATCAAAAAACGATCTGTTGTTCCGTTCCACAGACCAGAAACGGCATAACAAATAACACCCGCTAAGGTCCCAAAAAACAACACCTTTATGAAGTAATACCCCCCTTTTTGCTCCTCAACCCAATGGCCCAAAGAATACAACACTGCCAGATTCAACAGAAGATGGCCCATATTCAAATGAATGAAGAAATGAGTGAAAACAGTCCATGGTTGATGAGCCCAATTACCCAAAGAAGATGGCAATACAAGATTGTTAATAAGAATATCTGTACTTGTATCAAAATACAACAACAAAATCTGAATTGCCACGAATATAAATGTCAGCAACAACAACAAACGATTGACATAAGAATGCAGTGAAAAGTTCATCTCCAATGATTATCCGATGTGTTCCTTTGCCAGTATTTCAATAAAATATAACCAGAAATCATTCCTCCCAAGTGGGCAAAATGGGCGACATTATCACCTGGATTGGCCTGGACGGCAGAATAAAGTTCAATCGCACCATATCCAAAAACCAACCACTTTGCTTTAAGTGGTATCGGAGGGAACAACAACATCAATTCTGTGTTGGGAAAGAGCATACCAAAAGCCAACAAAATGCCGAAAACAGCTCCGCTTGCACCAACCATTCCCGTGTTCAAAGCGGAATTAGCTTTTCGCATCAATGGATCAATGAAATTCTTCCCCTCTTGGATAGCCGCCGCTCCTTCAGCGCGCACCATATCCCATTCCGATGGACTCAATTGCGGAATGATTTGTGACAATTCGTAATAAGTCATTGCGTTGTGCAACACAAATGCTCCTAATCCAGAGACAATATAATAGGTGAGAAATCGCTTGGAACCCCAATAGTTTTCCAATGCGCTCCCAAACAAATAAAGACCATACATATTAAAGAAAATATGTCCTATACTCGCGTGCATGAACATATGGGTCACCAACTGCCATGGTTGAAAGTTAGAACTGGACCAATAATACCCAGAGAGTAAGTGATCCAATCCAGGAATGGCCATGGATCCAAGAAAAAACAGAACATTAATAATAATGATGTTCTTGACCACAGGTGTTGCTGATCTCATAAATTAAATGCTTTTAATAGCTGCTGTGAATTGACCTTAAAAATAATCTTTTTGTGATCGGGATTGAAAAAAGGATTTTCACATTTCAACAATTCCATTATCAATTCCTTCATTTCAGGAAGGGTTAAAAATTGACCATTCCTAATGCTTTCTTGCTTAACTCTTTTCCATGTCCACAAAGATTGAGCAGACTCT
>JBEISW010000256.1:0-3391 GCA_040375215.1 Crocinitomicaceae bacterium
CCAAAAGGATGCCGCTCCCATCCCTGGCGCGATGCGGTAATGCATCAATGTTCCTCCCTATTAATATGTCGCCCCTACGGGGCTCAAAAGGGAAAACCTCTTTCCTCTTTCCATTTACCTCTTTCCATTTTTTCTCTATATTTGAGCTATAAACCAAGACCATGAAAAAGCAGATTACATTTTTCTTCATCCCTCTCTTTCTTCATTTCCTCATCCCTTCATTCCTTTTTTCCCAATCCCCGCAGGGGATACCCTACCAGGCCGTTATGCGCAACGCAGATGGAAGTGTGATGGCCAGCAGCGCGGTGAGTTTGACTTTTATGATCCATGACGGTGCTGCCAACGGAACGGTAGTTTACCAAGAGGGCCATGCATTGACCAGCAATGCGCAAGGATTGGTGTCTTGTGTGGTAGGTAACGGCGTTGTCTCACAAGGCAACTTTAATAGCATCAACTGGGGCAATGGAGCCAAGTTTTTGCACGTGATGATGGGGACAACGGATTTGGGAACGCAGCAGATGTTGAGTGTTCCGTATGCGTTGTATGCTGGAGCCTGTGATATTGAGGTTTCATTGACTGGAGATACGCTTTACATTGGAGGAGGCAATTTTGTGATTATCCCTGGCATCAGCGCCGCCAATTTCCCTCCAGCCATTTTGGGTTGCATGGACAATGCCGCTTGTAACTACAGCAGCGCAGCCACTCAAAATGACAACTCCTGTTTGTATTTGAATGCAACCTGTGATGATGGCAATGCCAACACCACCAATGATGTAATCAATAGCAGTTGTGTTTGCGCGGGTACAGAAGTGGTCAATGGAACGTTTATTACCGGAAATGGTGCAACAGATATAGACGGAAATACTTATGCGAGTATCATCATCAACGGACAAGAGTGGATGCAGCAGAATTTGGCAGTAACCAAGTATAGAAACGGAGATCCTATTCCCACAGGATTGAATAATACAACTTGGCAAAATACAACTAATGGTGCTTATGCCATTTACAACAATGATGCGGCCAACAATACCTTGTATGGCAAATTGTACAACTGGTATGCAGTGAATGATAGTAGAGGTTTATGCCCCACAGGATGGCATGTTCCGAGCGATGCTGAGTGGACCACATTAGAAACCAATTTGGGAGGAAGTAGTGTACCAGGAGGCAAAATGAAATCCACCACGGGCTGGAATTCCCCCAATACGGGCGCTACCAACAGCAGTGGCTTCACCGCTTTCCCTGGCGGTTTCCGCGACGACGTTGGAACCTACGACTACATTGGCTACCTCGGCTACTGGTGGAGTAGTACAGAGTACGATTCTAACTACGCATGGTACCGCATTCTGTACTACGACTATTCCAATGTAGACCGCAACGGCCTCACTAAGCCTTACGGCTTTAGTGTTCGTTGCGTCCGGGATTAGCAGCGAGTAAACTCGCTGGGTGTATCAGTAAGGGCGAATTGCATTCGCCAAGTAAATCAGTGAATCAGAAATCTTCCCTCCAAATTTTACGAAGTAAAAGAAAGGATGGGTGGATGCGGAGCAGACGGGGTGGTCTTTTCACAGCGAGAAACAGAAACACAAACAGAAAGAGAGTTATTTCAACCGTGCCAAAACCTCCTTCAAAAATCCATCGATACGTGAAAACGCAAACCACCGTTTTCCCAAATCTTTCAATGACGCTCCAAGGTGGTATAATTCTTTATTATCAATGATGAGGAATCGGTCATGGGTGTTTTTCAAAACGCGAATTTCGATGTAAGGATATTGTGCATTGTGTTTTTCTATGTCTAATTTTATTTCAGGCGTGATGCGTTCTGTGTATATCACGCAGGTTACGTTCGGATCTCTTTTAGACAATTGAAGCAAGGTGGTTTCGTCGATGTAGTTATCAATCAATACAACAGACTTCTTTGCACTTTTAATCAAGTCACTGCTGAAGAAATAGGCGTCAAAGATTTGGTTGTTGAAGAAGATGCCGGAGGTAGGCAATGAAAACCCCTTTAAAGTGCTCTGAATTTCATTGATTTGATTTTGATGGGTCAAAGCAAACTTTTCTAAAGTTGAAATTCGGTGTGTTGTTTCAAGATCTTGTGAGACGACTTTTCGGAGTGAAACAAAAGTTTTAACTATTTCAATGGTCATCTCATGGGCCAATTGGTTTTTGAGTACGGTAGCCAGCATCACTACACCCAATTCTGTAAAAACAAGATTATCAAATTTTGAATGATTGCCCTGTTTAGGACCATCCGTATTGCCTAAGGTCACAATTTGTGACCTTAGCACATTGAGCTCTTTATTTGTGATTTTGAAGGCAAATAGCGGAGGGAAGCGTTCAATGTTTCTCTTTACAGCCTGATTGATCACTTTTGTTTGCACCTCATAGAGTATGGCCAGGTCTGAGCTCAGAATTATTTGTTGGTTTTGGTAGTGATATATTTTGGTGCCAATATTTGACGATGTGTTTTGTGGTATCATTTGGCGAAATTATTTCAACCCATCGTATCCATCAAGCAACATATAAGGTGCATATAACGCATAAGTAATTGACCAACCCCTTTGTATTAATATTTCGATCCTACGGAGCTGTAATTTAGACGAGCTTTCCATTGCTCACCAGCGAAACATCGTTGCCTCTTACCATTATTCATTATATTTGAGCTATAAACCAAGACCATGAAAAAGCAGATTACATTTTTCTTCATCCCTCTCTTTCTTCATTTCCTCATCCCTTCATTCCTTTTTTCCCAATCCCCTCAAGGCATCCCCTACCAGGCCGTTATGCGCAATGCAGACGGAAGCGTGATGGCCAGCAGTGAAGCGGTATTAACTTTCATGATCCATGACGGTACCGCTGATGGATCCGTAGTATACCAAGAAAGCCATTCACTCACCAGTAACGCGCAAGGATTGGTGTCCTGCGTAGTTGCCAATGGGGTTGTATCACAAGGCAATTTTGCTGATATCAACTGGGGCAATGGAGCCAAGTTTTTGCACGTGATGATGAACGGCACCGACTTGGGTACCCAGCAGATGTTGAGTGTTCCGTATGCGTTGTATGCTGGGGTTTCGGACTCCATTAGGACTAGCTTAGTGATTACATCCATTTCGGAATCAGGCGATACTCTCTTCTTAAGTAATGGACAAATTTTTTTGAGTAGTCTCGGAGATAATAATTCCACGAATGGAAATTTTGTTTTGCCGAATATTGCAACGGATTCTGTTTCAGCGGTTACTTCGAATTCGGCTTCTTTTTCTGCCTCAATTATTGATTTAAATGGTAGCGTAGTTTACGAAAAGGGATTTGTATTTTCCGAATCTCCACGACCCAATCTAAGCTCCCATAAAATTCAAGTTGGAGGATCGGATATGAACTTTGACACTATTAC
>JBEISW010000105.1:0-7084 GCA_040375215.1 Crocinitomicaceae bacterium
AAATCCCGCTCATGCGAAATGGAATCTTTGAATTGGCCCAAGATGTCTTTGATGAGCAATTGAACTTTCTCCACTTCCAAGGGAATTTCTTTTCCTTGAAGAAAAAGATCCTCGGCCATGATGATATTCATGGGATCGTTGTAGCTATCAAAGCAGCAAAGCGTTTCCCTGAGCGTCGAATATTTTTGGTTGAGCAGTTTCCAATGTCCTATGATCAGCGCCCATTCTCGCTTTTGGCCTTCCGTCCATTGATGGTGCAATTGTTGAATTTCTCTGATTTGTTTTGGAATAATAGAATCACAGAGGGCAATGAATGTTCTTCTTTCAATGTGCTCTTCATTGCGCTGAACATATGCCCATTGCTTGGCGAGCTCATAGGACTGATCAATGCTCAACAGTAAATTTCTATTCAATGTCAATGAGGGCAAATGAACGTTGTTCATTTGGTGGTTGATTTTCTCCGCCTTGCTCAATGTGGTTTGCACAAAGAACAATGCAATCATCAGCACCAAGATGAAGATGCCAAATCCCAACGATAATCTCAATGGTATGGTGAACCGCCACTTCCGCATTATTCCTGAGGAAAATTGGTTTTAAATTCTTGTTGCAATTGGTTGAACTGTTCATCATTGCCAATGGCGCGATAGATGAACATCAAGGCCTTGTATTGCGTAGCACTTTTTGGACAATCATTGAATGTGGCTTGCGCATAGGGCAGTGCTTGATGAAAAAGCGACAACGCATCATCTTGAATTTTCATCAATGCATCAAACTCCACGTCAGCATCGATTTGCTTGATTTTAAATACACCAATGTTGTAATAGATGATGGCGATGTTGTTCATCGCTTCGCAATCTGTGGGGTCTTCTTTTAGAATTTTTTCATACAATTGAATACACTGGTTGAGCCAGTCCACTTGCTTCACATCCGCTTCCCAGAATTCATAGAAACGTTCTGATTTTCTTTTTTCGAATTCTATGCGCAAAGCCCTTGCGGATTGCGGAGTAAGGCTCTTGTTGTTCCAAGATTCAAAATAATCATAGGCAGCATCTGCGCTGCTCTCATTCCCTTGTTGAAATTGTTTGGCTTTGAGCAAAGCGTCATTGTACAAAGTACTGATGATAAATTTTTGTGCTTTGTTGATGTTGTCGATGAGGGCTTGATCCTGGTTGAAATTGATCTTCAGCGCGCTATCAAAGGCCAACAAGGCATTTTCACGATAGTGTTTTGTGGGCTCCAATTCAGGTTTCAATTTGTAGTTCTCTTTGAGTAAAAACCCGAGTGTGTATTGTGCGTAAGCTTCATTTTTTTCTTGCTCTATCACACGCAACATTTTTTCCAATGCCTCAGAAGGATTTTGATTTTTCTCGAAATCAGCCACTACCGCATCCGTCATTGGGTGTTGCGCCCAACCGGAAGAAATGATCAATCCGAGGATTGCAATGAGGAATGAATGTTTCATTGATTGACGCGCCATTGCATGATTTTTATTCCGGGTTGTATTTGGTCTTCGTTCATCGCCACTTCATTGAGTTCATAACGG
This sequence comes from Crocinitomicaceae bacterium, assembly GCA_040375215.1. GTDB lineage: Bacteria > Bacteroidota > Bacteroidia > Flavobacteriales_D > Sanyastnellaceae > CAMCTV01. Next base: position 1,544 of record JBEISW010000105.1, read on the forward strand.
ACACTGCCATTGACCGACTTGAAATTGATATGTGCACCATTGGCCAGAGCGCCTTCCCAATTGCTCACCATCAAGGTTGACTTTTCTTTGAGCATTTTTTGAATCTGGCCCCAATCGTTCTTTTTTGTTTTATCCACAAAAACCAAATGGATATTGGCTGGAATGCTCTGCGCATTATTGGATTGCACCACCTCAATGGGTTGTAAACCGATTGTTTGGTTTTTGTATTTGGATACAAAATGATTATAGACTGCTTCATTGCCAATGATAACTATCTTGAAGCTCCCTTTTTTCATGGAGCTAGGCCATTGATTGTTATTGGCAAATTGATATAAGAAGTTGGCTTCCATCATGGCGCGGGTATCACTCTCATCAATTTTTTGCGCCAATAGTCCAAAGGAGATAAATATCCCCAGCAATACCAATGATAATTTAAGAATGGTCTTGGACATAGTACGAAAATAGGGGCCTAAGCCCCTAATATTCAATGAAGAAGTACCATTCCATAAACGATGGAATGTTAATTCAATTACTTGCCATTTCCTTCGTTCACCGCAACGGTTTCCAAATCGCGGTCAAACAAATAAAGGCTGCTTTTCTCGTCTCCTAATAGGTGCAAGCGGTCTAGAATATTGCGGGCCAAGGTTTCTTCTTCAATTTGTTCAGACACGTACCACTGCATAAAGTTGTGGGTGGTGTAGTCTTTTTCTTTCAAGCAGACGTCCACCACTTTGTGAATTTCCATGGTTACTTTTTGCTCATGGTTGAGCAAAGCGGTAAAAACATCTTTGAGATTTTTGTAAGGCAATGCGGGTTTTCCAATGGCGGGGATGATGGAGTTTCCACCGCGGTCATTGACAAACTTGACCAGTTTTAACATGTGCATTCTTTCTTCATCGCTATGCGCATACAGGAATGCGGCTGTTCCGGGAAATCCTTGGCGTTCGGCCCAAGTAGCCATGGCCAAGTAGGTATGGCTACTCTCTGCTTCCACCAAAATTTGGTCGTTCAGGGCTTTTTCTACTTTTTTATTGATCATGTTTTTTTTGCAAAGTTAATATTGAGTCGTCGGCAGATTGCTCAACAAAGTTAATTCTTATTGTTATAAAATCTCTGGATTGAAAATCCTTTCGGTATTTCAACTCCCATTGTCAAATGTTCAAAAAGGTAATGCGCCATCAAAGGGGCTTGCAACACCCCCTTGGTTCCCAGGCCATTGAAAATCCCATACTGAGGTTGCTGTGGCAACGTCCCAATGATGGGGTTTCTGTCTATGACAGTGGGCCGCAATCCCACTTGAACACTTTCAACATGCGATGCAATGGGCAAATGGTCTCTCAACTTTTTCATTAGGTCTTCCACAATGTTATCGTCCACTGTGGTATCGGATTTCTCCCACTCATAACTAGATCCAACGCGCAGTCTATGGTCATCCGTGGGTATGGCAAAGTTGCCATAATGTACAATGTGCTGTGGGATGGTTTGTTCTGTTTTTACCGACAATACATGTCCTTTGTTGGGAATGATTCGAATCTTTTCAAATACGTTAGGCATTGCGGCCAACCCGGTGCAAAAAATGATGCGGCTATAAGCCATGGTTATTTCTGAATCTGCTAACCGCTCTTCAATTTCATTTTTACCCAGATTCACATATTGCTTGCTTTTTTGAAAATGGACTCGGGTGGTTTCCAAAAATTTTGGAACATTGAGCCAACCTGATGTAAGCACACTGCCACTTTGAAAGGGTTGTTTCCAGAGAGGGAGTTTTTCTTCGGGTACCCCTAGTAAATTTTCGTATTTGGTTAAGATGGATTTCATGTCCCAGTCCCGTCCATATTGGGCGTCGGGAAAAATGCGGTGAATGGGTGAGTGGTGAAAACTCTTTACTCCCAATACCTCATTGCATCTTTCAAAAAAAGTTGTACAATGGTGCAACAGATCATGGATGTGTTCCGGTGCGGTTATCCGCTTAAACGAAACGGGATTCCATAATCCCGCTGCGTATTTCGATGAACAATATTGCGTTTCATCGTTCCAGATGTCTATGTCAATTCCTTGGTGTTGGCATTGGTGGGCAAGCACACTTCCGGCCAAGCCCTGCCCAATGATCAACCATTTTTCACTCATTGAATCACGTTGAGGCGTCGTCCTATTTTGGTAAATGCAGAAACTGCGCGGTCAATGTGTTCTGGCTCATGCGCCGCAGACAATTGAACGCGGATACGTGCTTGTCCCTTGGCTACCACGGGATAGAAAAATCCAATAACATAAATGCCTTCTTTCAATAGAGCATCGGCAAAATCTTGGGCCAACTTGGCGTCATACAGCATTACTGGAACAATGGCCGATTCGCCGTCTTTGATGTCAAAGCCTGCAGCCTTGATTCCGGTTTTAAATCGTTGAATATTGTTCTCCAATTTGTCGCGCAATGTTGTCGTAGAGGACAACAAGTCAAAAACAGCAATGGATGCACCAACTATGCTCGGAGCCAAACTGTTGGAGAACAGGTAAGGTCTGCTTCTCTGACGCAACATCTCGATGATTTCTTTTTTTCCTGTGGTAAATCCACCCATGGCTCCGCCCAATGCCTTGCCCAGTGTGCCCGTGATGATGTCTACTCTGCCCAATACGTTGCGCAGCTCAATGGATCCTCTACCTGTTTTGCCTATGAAGCCTGTTGCATGGCATTCATCAACCATCACCATGGCACCATATTGTTGTGCCAAATCACAAATTTTATCCAATTGGGCCACATAGCCGTCCATGGAAAAAACGCCATCTGTAACAATGAGTTTAAAACGGGCGTTGGAAGCGGCTTTGAGTTGGTTCTCCAAGTCTTCCATGTTGTTGTTCTTGTACCGGAAGCGTTGTGCTTTGCACAATCTCACCCCATCGATGATAGAAGCATGATTCAATTCATCACTGATGATGGCATCTTCCTCTCCCAATAATGGTTCAAAAACACCTCCATTGGCGTCAAAGGCCGCAGCGTAAAGAATGGTATCTTCTGTATGCAAGAACTCGGCAATTTTATGTTCCAATGTTTTGTGGATGTCTTGTGTGCCGCAAATGAAGCGCACACTAGACATGCCAAATCCATGTGAATCAATGGTGTCTTTGGCCGCTTGTACCACCATCGGGTGGCTAGACAAACCCAAATAATTGTTGGCGCAAAAATTCAAAACCTCATGCCCTTCTGTTGTTTTGATGACAGCATCTTGTGGCGTAGTGATGATGCGTTCGCGCTTGAAAAGCCCCGCTTCTTGAATGGCCGCTAATTCTTTGGCCAAGTGTTCTTGCATTGGATAACTCATGCAACAAAAATAAGGAAATTAAAGTGGAAAGAAACGTTGGAAAAATACCGTCTTGTAATTAAATCATCAAAGATTCGCAGGCTTGTTTGGCGGCTACCTGCTCTGCTGCTTTTTTCGAATTTCCTGTTCCGATACCCATAGAGCTTTGGTCAATTTTTACCGATATCGTGTACAAACTGGCACCGCTATTTTGCTGGTGGGAGATTACTTCAAAGGTTAGTACCTTTTTGTTTTTTTGACACCACTCATGCAATCTACTTTTGGCATCTACTTCATCGTGGATGGTTTCAGTTAATCCGTATTGAATGAGAAATTTTAGAATAATGTTTCTGGTGTCATTGTATCCTTTATCCAGGTAAATGGCGCCCACCAATGCTTCCAGCGCATTGCCCAACATGCTTTCATGGATTTCTTGGTTTCCCAATTCAACCTCAAGCATGGTTTTGATGCCTATTTTCTCACCTATTCGATTGAGATTTTCTCTGCGGACAACCTTGCTTTTCATTTTGGTCAATTCACCTTCCGTTTGACTTTTGTAGGTGTCAAAAAGATAATGGGCCAAAATGGAATCAAGTACAGTATCGCCAAGAAATTCTAGTCGCTCGTTGCTTTGGTTGGTTTTTTTATTCAGTTCATTCAAGGAGGAACTGTGTCTCAAAGCTTCTCGGTAGAGTTCAGGGCGGCGTGTAGAAATATGAAAGGCGCTTCGCAAGAAAACTTGAAGCGCCTTATCTGATTTTTTAAAAAGTAGAATATCGACTATCCTTCCCATTTTTTGAATACTGCGGACGTATTGTGTCCACCAAATCCAAAGGTATTGCTCATGGCCACGCGTACTTCGCGGGCTTGGGCTTTATTGAAAGTGAAATTCAATTTGGGATCTAACTCAGGATCGGGGTTGGCAAAATTGATGGTCGGAGGAACGATGTTGTTCTTCACTGCCATGATGGTAGCAATGGCCTCAATGGCGCCAGCAGCTCCCAACAAGTGCCCCGTCATGGATTTGGTGCTGGAGATATTCAGATTGTAGGCATGTTCTCCAAATACATGTTGGATAGCTTTGGCTTCTTGCACATCACCCAAAGGAGTGGAAGTACCATGAACATTGATATAATCAATTTCCTCCGGTTTGATTTCGGCATCTTCCAAAGCAGCGCGCATAACATTTAATGCACCCAATCCTTCTGGATGAGGAGCTGTGATGTGATAAGCGTCTGCGCTCATACCTCCGCCGATAACCTCAGCGTAAATATTTGCACCTCTCGCCAAAGCATGATCCAATGATTCCAAAATCAAACAGCCACCTCCTTCACCCAAAACAAAACCATCTCTGGTTTGGTCAAAAGGACGAGACGCCGTGCTGAAATTTTCATTGTTTTCAGACAATGCTTTGAGTGCATTGAATCCACCAACGCCCGCTTCAGTAATGGCCGCTTCAGAGCCACCTGTAACAAAAATATCAGCCTTACCCAAGCGGATGTAATTATAGGAGTCAATGATGGCATTGTTGGAAGAGGCGCAAGCAGAAACTGTGGTGTAATTAGGACCTCTGAATCCATATTGAATGGAGATAAAGCCAGAGGCAATATCTGCAATCATTTTGGGAATAAAGAATGGGTTAAATCTTGGCGTGCCATCGCCATGAGCAAAGTTGAAACACTCTTGTTGGAATGTATACAAACCGCCAATGCCGGAACCCCAAATAACACCAACTCTGTCCTTGTTTACTTTTTCAAGATCGATACCGCTATCCTCAACCGCTTGCTTGGCCACAACCATGGCATAGTGCGTGTAGGGATCCATTTTGCGGGCTTCCTTTCTTTCAATGTGGTCTTCAATGTTGAAACCTTTCAGTTCGCAAGCGAAGCGCGTTTTGAATTTAGAAGCGTCAAATCTTGTAATAAGATTTGCCCCGCTTGTTCCAGCAAGCAGGGCATTCCAATACTCGGGTACCGAATTTCCTAGGGGAGTCAAGGCTCCCAATCCAGTAACAACGACCCTTTTTAGTTCCATGAGGAAAGGGTTATACGATTAATAAATTACTTCGTGTTGTTTTCGATATAATCGATGGCCTGACCGACAGTGACAATTTTCTCTGCTTGGTCATCGGGAATAGCAATGCTAAATTCCTTTTCAAATTCCATGATTAACTCTACGGTGTCCAAAGAGTCTGCACCCAAATCATTGGTGAAGCTAGCTTCACGCTTCACATCTGCTTCATCCACAC
>JBEISW010000338.1:0-2274 GCA_040375215.1 Crocinitomicaceae bacterium
AAGGTCCTGAGTCAAAAACAAACACTTTTGGTATTTGATTTTGTTGAACGAAACAAGGACAGGATGCCCCGCACAGCCCTGCGGTATGCGATTGAAAAAATGCCAAAAAACTTGAAGGAGCAGGCCATGAGAAAGTCCTTTCCTTTATCTTAGTAGCGAAATGCGATTACTATTACTTTCTCTTATTTTCCTTACACAACATTTTATTTGTATGTCTCAAAATGCATTGTCCGAGACTGCTGAGCAATGGATAAGCAGAATGGATAGTTTGCTAACATTGACTGAAGATCAGAAGATAAAATTGGAAGGCATTTATTTATTCTATGAGGTCGAAAGAAGTTCCATTGAATTGTCGTTGGCTGAGTTGCAAACGGAACCCATGGATCCTATCGAATGGGAAATCAAAGACAATTCTTTGCGAATGAGAAGAAAATCCATGAGTAAAGAAAGAGAAGAGCGGATATTGCAGGAATTGAGTTCTGAGCAGCAAAAGGTCTATTTGGAAAGAATAGCACCCAACAAACCCCAAGTATTGCACATGGGCTTAAAACATGACAAAATAAATTGTAACATATGCGTAAAACCATCAACACCATAATTTTCATGCTTGTGCTCCATTGTATTTGGGCACAACCAGGAGAACATTTTTATATCGAGCAAAGGATGGCTGATATTGAACGGATATTTAATATAGCTGAGCCTTTTGGCAAATGCAAAATGGTGAATCCATTTATTGGAACTGGTGGTCATGGTCACACCTATCCTGGTGCTACAGCTCCTTTTGGATTGGTTCAATTGAGTCCCGATACCCGCATTGATGGTTGGGATGGTTGCGGTGGTTATCATTACACGGACTCCGTTGTTTATGGGTTTTCTCACACCCATTTGCAGGGTACAGGTATTAGTGATTACGGAGACATCCTCTTTACGCCCAGTATTGGTGAGCACCGAAAAAGTGTCAAGTGGTTAGATGCATTGGCTCAAGGTTTTGACCATGAAAATGAAATAGCCATTCCTGGATATTATAGCGTGTTACTTAATGAGAGCCAAATTAAAGTAGAACTCACAGCTACGCAGCGAACGGGTGTTCATCGCTACACGTTTCCCAAAGGTAAAAATGCGCAGTTGTTTGTAAACATGGCCTACAGAGATGATTTGAAGTATTATGATTTGCAGGCTATCGGAGATACTGTATTGTGTGGATACAGAGTATCCAAGGGATGGGCAGACGAACAACATACCTACTTCTATGCAGTGTTTAGTGAACCCATCAAAGGTTTGGATCAATTGAGCGAGATGACTACTGAAATGCTTGGGAATGATCGAAAGGATATTATTGAAATGATTCAAACGTTTAGGCTGGATTTTGGCAATATAGAACAACTTGAAATTCGTGTGGGCATCAGTGGAACTGACATAGAAGGTGCTAAGAAAAATCTATATGCTGAATCCAGAGAATTGAGTTTTGAGACAGTTGCACTAAAGACCAAATTATTGTGGAGTGAAAAAATGGAGAAAGCTCCATTTCCTAATGGCCTGAGTAGCGCAACAAATGAAATGCTGACCAATTACTACACTGCTCTTTATCATTGTTACACTGTTCCCAATGTTTGGAGTGATGTAGATGGAAGATTCAGAGGCGAGGATAAGAAGATTCATGAATCCCAACTGTATAACCGTTACACTGTGTTTTCACTATGGGACACATTTAGGGCGTATCATCCTTTGATGACTGTACTAGAGCCTGAGGTGACTTTGGATTGGATAAAAACATTTTTAGCCATTTATGAAGAACGGGGTGAATTGCCCATGTGGGAATTGGCGGGTAATGAGACGTATTGTATGATAGGTGCCCACTCCATTTCTGTTATTCTAGATGCATATGCCAATGGCATTCAAAATTTCAATACTGAATTGGCATTAAAAGCAATGATTGATGCGCTCAATGGGCCTGAATTGGAAAAGAAAAGATTCAAGGAAATGGGATTTGTTCCGGCGGATGAGTTCAGTGAATCGGTTTCAAAAACATTGGAATATTGTTTCAATGCTTATTGCATTGCGCAGTTTGATTTTTTGCTCAATAAGAATCCTGAAAGTGCTATTTACAAGGAGTACATGACTTATGCGCAGAATTGGAAGAATATCTTTGATCCTGAAACGCATTTCATGAGGCCGCGTAGGAATGGTGGGTTCATTGCTTCTTTTGATCCCTATCAAGTAGATTTCAATTTCACCGAAGCCAATGCCTATCAATACGCACTATTTGTGCCGCAT
>JBEISW010000348.1:0-2103 GCA_040375215.1 Crocinitomicaceae bacterium
ATCTCCTGGAGTATTGATCACATTGCCCATGTTCTTGGGTTCTGACCAATTGCCATTTACACGTTGGCTCACGTAAATATCACCTCTTCCCAATCCTTTCTCGCGCTCACTGACAAAATACAAAAATTGACCATCCTCTGTGATTGACGTGGAACTCTCAAACCTGTTCTTTGTATTGATGGGATAAGCCAATGAAAGCGCTTCTGTAAATTCACCGGTATTCAAATCCTTTTGAGAATAGAAAATATCTCCAGATACTTTTCCGTCGTTCTTATAAACATACATACCCGATCCATCAGGTGTAATACTCAATATTCCATCATGTGATTCAGTGTTTACTTTACCTTCTACTTTCTCAGCCTCCATCCACTTTCCATTGGCATCTTTTTGACTAAAGAAAATATCTTCATAAAACTTATAATCTCCTTTCTCATCAACGTTTCCACCCGTTGTCGAACTTCTTCTTGAAGTAAAATACAACTTATTGCCATCAGCTGTTACGCTAGGTGCATATTCTTCATAACGAGAATTGATCTCCTTTCCCAAATTTGTAATGGTAACTGGAACTGGCTTAACCATCATGGATTTGGCATATTTACATTCTTGAATAAAACGTTTGGTCTCTGCAAATTCCGGACTTAATGGCGCTACATCTTTTAAATATTTCTCATAGTAATCCACGGCCTTATCCAACTCAGCCAAACGGTGATAACATTTGGCATAAAACAAATATCCTTCTGGAGTTACAAATGATTGAGTAGCCATAGACTTGTTGTAATATTCTAAAGCAATTTTGTATTTCTTTAAGCGATAGTAACACTCTGAAGTCCCATTGAGTGCCATAAAGGACAAAGAATCAATACTTAATACTTCACGAAATTCTGTAAGAGCACCACGAACATTGTTATTGTCCAATTTACGCTGAGCACTGCTAAGTTTAGCCGGAATCATTGCCTTGTCCATAACTGAAACACCGTTGGTGTCAATCTGAGCAAAGGTGAAATTTGAAAGATAAAAAAGAGCAATAAACAAAATTAAATTCTTCATTTCAGTATTATTATACAACGAAAATAGCCAAAGTTATGCACCGATGGTTTGAAGAATTGTAAGAGAAACTAACTTTGTCATCAACAATGCAAAACACAACAGAAAGCAACAGCCATTACAATAACCTCGATGAATTATCCTCTGAGGAGCTATTGAACATCATCAATCAGGAAGATCGCAAAGTACCAATGGCCATAGCGCCTATCATTCCTGAAATTGCAAGATTGATAGATGCCATTATTATTAGAATGAAAAAAGGAGGACGTCTATTTTATATGGGCGCCGGTACCAGTGGACGATTGGGTATTGTAGATGCGTCAGAATGCCCGCCTACTTATGGTGTTCCCCACGATTGGGTTATAGGCATCATCGCAGGTGGAGATCAAGCCATACGTTATCCCGTAGAAGGTGCTGAAGACGATATCCATCAAGGAGCAGCAGACCTTTTAAAGTATGCACCCAACATCAACGACACTTTGGTTGGAATAGCAGCCAGCGGTAGAACACCTTATGTGATTGGCGCTTTGCAAAAAGCTGAATCCATAGGAATGTTGACATCAGCTATCACATGCAATCCTGGAAGTCCTCTAACCAAAAACGCTCAAATTCCCCTCGTTGCTGAAGTTGGTCCTGAAGTGGTTACAGGAAGCACTAGAATGAAATCAGGAACTGCTCAGAAATTAATACTTAACATGATCTCCACAGGTGTCATGATTGGTTTAGGCAGGGTGAAGGGAAGTAAAATGGTAGACATGCAATTGACCAATGAGAAATTGGTGAACCGAGGTATCAGAATGGTCAAAGAACAGACAGGTGTTAGCGATGAATTAGCCCATGAGTTATTGCTCCAACACGGAAGCGTCCGAAAAGCAGTTGAATTTTATAACAACTATCATGCATGACATTGAACCTTATTATGGTTGGCGTGACTATTACATAGCCAGCGAGGATCCTTCGTCCATGTTTTTTAATCGTCAATATTCAGAATTTGAATTCTCTCAAAAAATTTACAATCATTACATCCATCCCCAATGGGATAGTATGGATAGTCAGACG
>JBEISW010000156.1:0-5569 GCA_040375215.1 Crocinitomicaceae bacterium
ATCAATGCTGGTCATTATCTGTCGCTAGAAAATCTGCGCTTTTTTGCAGAACAAATTCCTTTTCTAGATGAGGTTTCCATTGGTCATGCGCTTATTTCAGATGCTTTGTATTTCGGTTTAGACAACACGGTGAAAATGTATTTGCATCAATTAAATCCAAGTTACTTATGAAGTTGTATTCAAGAACAATTGGAGAAACGGGTGGTGATTTGATTATTCTTCACGGCCTATTTGGTTCAGGGGACAATTGGCAAACGCATGCCAAATACTTGAGTCAATGGTTCAAGGTTACATTGATTGACCAGCGCAATCATGGACACAGCGAACACTCCGATGAGATGAATTATTCTGTCATGTCTGAAGATGTAAATGAAACAATGGAATCATTGGGTATTGAACGCGCTTATATTTTGGGACATTCTATGGGAGGTAAAACAGCCATGTATTTTGCGCAAGCATATCCTGAAAAGGTGGTTAAGTTGATGGTTATAGATATGGGAATCAAAGCATATCCTCCGCACCATGGTCCCGTATTTGATGCCATTCATGCGGTAGATATAGAACACTGCACCAGTAGAAAGGAGGCTGAAACACGCATAGCACCTTTCATTCCAGATTTATCCACACAGCAATTCATATTGAAAAACATGTATTGGATAGAAGAAGGGAGGTTGGCATGGCGCTTCAATGCACCTGTTTTGGAACAATCCATAAACCACATTCTCGCGGCCCTTCCCAAGCAATCTGTAAAACTCCCTGCCCTATTCCTTGCCGGTGGAAGATCTAATTACATTTTACCCGCCGATCATTCATCCATTTTGATTCAATTTCCCATGGCTAAATTTCAAAGTATTGAGAACGCAGGACATTGGGTGCATGCCGAGGCGCCACAAGAATTTTTACAGCTGATTCTTTCCTTCTTGGAAGACGTTAAAACTGACTAATCTTTGTTTTTTTATCCGTATTTTTGAAGAAATTTATGGATATGGAAAAGAAGATTATTACCCCATATGACTTTACACGTGTAAGTGAAGTGGCATTGGACCATGCTCTGGTTATGGGTAAAACCATTAAGGCTACTGTTTATGTTACACACATCATTGACAACAAATTTCAAGTGGCTGAAGCAAAAGCCAAGATGAATGCATTGAAAGAGTGGGTGCGCTCGGAGAAAGGTGAAAACATTGAAACCATCGTACGCATTGGAAATATTTTTGAGGACATTGATAAGGTTTCTTCAGAAATGGAAGCCGACTTGATTATCATGGGAACTCATGGTATCAGAGGAATGCAATTCTTAACTGGAAGCCGTGCTTTGAAAATTGTTACAGAATCATTGGTACCATTTATTGTCACCCAAGAAAGAACCATTCGTCCACATGGTTACCACAAATTGGTAGTTCCAATGGACTTGCAAAAGGAGACTAAGCAAAAATTAACTTCAGTGGGAAATATGGCTAAATATTTCAACTCCAAAGTTTATTTGGTATCTCCCAATGAGACGGATGAGTTTTTGAAAAACCAATTGGAGCGTAATCTGGCTTTTGCATCAGAATATCTTGATGGGCGAGGAATTGCCTACGAAGTAGAAATCACTGAAAACAAATCCTTTGTGAAATCAATGATTAAGTATTCTGCAGCCATTGAAGCTGATTTGATTTGTATTGTCAACTCTCACGAAAGCGGATTCATGGGAATGTTCAGTTCATCTGAGGAACAGCAAGTCATCAACAATGATGCTCAGATTCCTGTATTGTGCGTCAATGCTGTTAGCACCACTTTGAAAGACGTTGAGTTTATAAAATAAATTTGTGCTCAATTACAATATAAAAGGGATCTTACGATCCCTTTTTCATTTCTAGAAATATCTACTTATCATTTCAGGCGCATCCTACCAAGTAGCTATGACAGTCTCATTTCCTGTAGTGACGTCACCTATTTTACATTTGATATCCGTGCCTAATGGAAAATACAAATCTACCCTGCTGCCAAACTTAATAAAACCAAACTCATCGCCTTGTGCAATGTGCTCATTAGGCTTCACGTAAAAACAAATTCTTCTGGCCACTGCACCGGCGATTTGACGAAAAAGCACCTCTTTTCCGTTTTTGGCTTTAACAACAACAGTAGTACGTTCATTTTCTGTTGAACTCTTGGGATGCCATGCTACCAAAAACTTTCCAGGATGGTATTTCACATAAGTCACCTCTCCACCAATTGGGGTCCAGTTTGCATGAACATTAAGCGGTGACATGAAAATGGAGACTTGAATCCTTTTGTCATTAAAGTACTCTGATTCTTCAACCTCCTCTATTACCACAACTTTACCGTCACAAGGTGCTACCAATTCATTGGCTTGGGCACCATTGACTCGTTTGGGTAATCGGAAAAATTGCAGGAATGCTATCCAGAAAAAAACCACCGCTGCGGTGATCAATAACTTTAACCAAAACAAACCTTCCGTTTGTTTGTCCCAAAATACAACTAAACCCAATATGAGTGTTGTAACAATTATCAAACCTCTACCTTCCTTGTGAATGGTCATACGCGATAAATTAAATAAACAAATGTGTAGGCCATCGGCATGGCCATTAAGTATCCGTCAAAACGATCCAATACACCTCCATGACCGGGAATCAAAACTCCTGAATCTTTTACATTGGCCGTTCTTTTCAAGTGTGATTCTATTAAATCTCCAATGGTTCCAAATATGGAAATTATCAATGACAAGACTACCCAATGGGAAGTTGTCATTAAAAACAAATCGCTTTTTATCAAACCAATTTGACTGCATCCCAATCCGCAAAGCACCGTTGCTAGTAAACCTCCGGCAAATCCCTCCCATGTTTTTTTGGGAGAAACTTTTTCAAACAATTTTGTTTTTCCTAAAGCTCTTCCCACAAAGTATGCCCCTGAATCATTTACCCATAACATGGCAAAAAAAGTAATGGGGAGCCAAGGAGTGTACTCTCCTGGAATGAATGCGTATGAGCTCACCAAAGACATTGGTAGCGCAACATACACCCATCCCATCAATACGCGTGCAAAATCCATCGCAAAATGAGGCCTCAGCACCACCAATTCCAGGGTCATGAGCAACACAAAAACAGGTAGTAAGAATACCAAATCTTGATAGGTCAATACCTCAGAACCAATCAAGAAGAAAAATATGTAAAAGGTTACGCCCAACACAATACCTCCCCAAGCGCGATGAGATGAAGCACCTGTCAATTGATAGAACTCATGAGAGCCCACAAAGACCCACAAAAGAAACAAAACAGCTGTGGCAGTTGGTCCCCATAAAAAAGCACCAATCATGGCCAAGCCAAAGAACAGTCCCGTTATTGATCTTATGACCAAATTACTCATTTGTGTCAGCCGCTTTTTCTTGATTGTCTTTCTCTTCAGGCTTCTGCTCATCAGCTGATGTATCAGCATCCTTGACTTCCGCTTCAGAAGTGGATGCTATACTCTTTTCTTCAAGTATAATTTCTGTTGCAGGTTGATCAATCACTTTAGCCTCCTCTTCCCATTGACGCGGACCCAAAACCTCTATCAAATCGTCTTTAAAGATCACCTCTTTTTCCAAAAGTTTACCTGCCAATTGATCCAATTGATGCTTGTGAGCACTTAGCAATTCCTTTGCCTTCAAATAAGCAGTTTCAATGATTTTGCTTACCTCTTCATCGATGATTCTTGCCGTTTCCTCACTGTATGGTTTTTGAAATTGAGACTCCCCTGAGCTGTCATAATAACTGCGGTTACCAATGCGCTCATTCAAGCCGTAAATGCTCACCATTGCATAAGCCTGCTTGGTTACTTTCTCAAGATCAGATAAAGCACCAGTTGAGATTTTTCCAAATGCAATCTCTTCTGCCGCTCTACCGCCCAAAGCGGCGCACATGTCGTCCAGTATTTGTTCCGTTGTGGTGATTTGACGCTCTTCTGGCAAGTACCATGCAGCACCCAAAGAACGACCACGAGGAACAATAGTTACTTTCACCAAAGGTGATGCATATCGCAACAACCAACTCACCAAAGCATGACCACTTTCATGGTAGGCTATGGTTTTCTTTTCATCTACAGAAATAATTTTATTCTTCTTTTCCAAACCTCCGATGATGCGATCTACCGCATCCAAGAAATCTTGCTTACCCACCTCTGTATGCCCTTTTCTTGCAGCAATCAAAGCAGCCTCGTTGCATACATTAGCGATATCTGCTCCACTGAAACCTGGGGTTTGCTTGGCCAAAAATTCCACATCAAGACCTTCTCCCTTTTTGATGTGAGCCAAATGAACATTGAATATTTGAACACGCTCCTTAACATCCGGCATATCTACATAGATCTGGCGATCAAATCTTCCTGCTCGCAAAAGCGCTTTGTCCAAAATATCTGCACGGTTAGTGGCCGCAAGAATGATAACTCCTGAATTGGTTCCAAAACCATCCATTTCTGTTAGCAATTGATTCAAGGTATTTTCTCGCTCATCATTGCTCCCGAAGTTAATGTTCTTGCTTCTTGCACGTCCAATGGCGTCAATTTCATCAATAAAAATAATGGCTGGAGCTTTCTCTTTGGCTTGTCTAAACAAATCACGCACTCGGCTTGCACCTACTCCAACAAACATCTCCACAAAATCACTTCCTGACAAAGAAAAGAAAGGAACTTGCGCTTCACCGGCAACAGCTTTGGCAAGCAATGTCTTTCCTGTACCTGGAGAACCCACGAGCAAAGCACCTTTGGGTATTTTTGCACCCAACTCAGTATACTTCTTGGGATTCTTCAAAAATTCCACTATTTCTTGAATCTCCTCCTTGGCTCCTTCCAATCCTGCAACATCATTGAAAGTAACTTGGGTTCCTTTTCCCTTTTCAAATAGTGTTGCCTTTGATTTTCCAATATTAAAAATCTGACCACCGCCGCCACCGCCGCCACCCATGCGGCGCATGATGAGTACCCAACCCAAAATCATAACACCCAGCATGACAATCCACCAGATTAATCCTTGAGCGGTTTCATTGGGCGGTTGATAACGAACGACAAATCCATTCTTCTCTCCCGTTCCTTGAATTTCCTTTACAAACTCATCTCCTGGAGGGATATTGAACCAATAATCTGCGTTTCTCGAGAACCGAGACATGTTGTCATTTGTGCCAATTTCATTCTTCAATGAATCCTGACCTTTTGCGTTCAAATAAATCATGGCAGTATTGCCATCATACTCCAACTTTTCAATCAGATGTTTATCTGCAAATTGCTTGAATCTGGCAAAATCCGTTTCTCTCCCATCGCTGGAACTGTTGAAAAACATAGTGCCTATCAAGATGGCAGCAATAACGCCATAAACCCAATAGAAATTCACATTCTTTGGAGCCTCTGGCATTTTTGGCTTTTGTTTTTTGTTTTTATCTGTCGCCATTTAAATATTTCTTTATTCTTCTATTCTGGTAAACTTTGCATCACCCCACAATTGCTCCAAATTGTAAAATGTCCGAGTTTCCTCGTCAAAAATGTGAACCAATACTGTGAAATAATCCATTAAAACCCACTTCGCATTTCGCTTTCC
>JBEISW010000176.1:0-4986 GCA_040375215.1 Crocinitomicaceae bacterium
CATGCAGCATGAATACTCTTCATGATGTTGTGCAAACGCTCATCAACCTCTTCACGTGTCCAGCTCAAACGCAATGAGTTTTGAGACATCTCCAAACCTGATGTTGCCACTCCACCAGCGTTAGACGCCTTTCCAGGAGAGAACATGATTTTGTTGGCTTCAAATACTGCAATTGCATCCGGTGTTGAAGGCATGTTGGCACCTTCAGCAACAGCCATACAGCCAGTGGCTACCAATGCCTTGGCATCATCACCATTCAATTCATTCTGTGTAGCACAAGGCAATGCGATGTCACACTTCACACCCCATGGTGTTTTTCCTGCAACAAACTCACAACCATATTTTGTAGCATACTCTTGAATACGACCACGCTTCACGTTCTTCAACTCCATCAAGAAAGCCAATTTCTCAGCATCGATACCATTGGCATCATGGATATAACCAGAAGAATCAGAGGCGGTAACCACTTTAGCACCCAACTGAGTTGCTTTTTCAATGGCATATTGAGCAACGTTTCCTGAACCA
The DNA here is from genome assembly GCA_040375215.1 of Crocinitomicaceae bacterium. Taxonomy (GTDB): domain Bacteria; phylum Bacteroidota; class Bacteroidia; order Flavobacteriales_D; family Sanyastnellaceae; genus CAMCTV01. The sequence goes on from JBEISW010000176.1 coordinate 526, forward strand.
GAAACGACAACTGTTTTACCGTTGAAATTTTGACCTTTGACAGCCAACATTTCTTGCGCAAAATAAACAGTTCCGTATCCTGTTGCTTCTGGACGAATCAAAGACCCGCCCCAGTTGCGTCCTTTACCCGTTAAAACACCGGTAAACTCGTTGCGCAAACGCTTGTATTGACCAAACATAAAACCAATCTCACGACCTCCCACTCCAATGTCTCCCGCAGGTACATCTGTGTCCGCACCAATGTGACGAGACAATTCAGACATGAAGCTTTGACAGAAAGCCATCACCTCGCGATCTGATTTTCCTTTTGGATCAAAGTCAGATCCACCTTTTCCACCGCCCATAGGCAAAGTAGTCAAAGAGTTCTTGAAAATTTGTTCAAAGCCCAAAAACTTCAATACACTCAAGTTTACCGTTGGGTGAAAACGCAAGCCACCTTTGTAAGGTCCAATAGCACTATTGAACTCAACGCGGTATCCGCGATTCACTTGAATTTCTCCCTTATCATCAACCCATGGCACACGGAAAATAATGGTGCGCTCTGGCTCAACAATACGATCTAAAATCTTGGCATCTTTATACTTGGGATGCGCCTCCATAAATGGAATGATTGCTTCTGCTACTTCATGAACAGCTTGCAAAAACTCAGGTTCGTTAGGGTTCATTGCCTTAACCTTTGCCATGAAGGCATCGACCTGTGCTTGATACGTGTTTGACATAGTATAATTTTTAATGTTCAAATTCGGGGCGAATATAAAGTAAATATGAATAGCCCAATCGTCTTTGAATTAATGATTTTTATTTCCTCCAAAGCTGATTCCTTTTGTTTCTTTGTATTCAATATTTTAGTGATATGTGGGGAGTTATAGCAGGTTTTATTTTACGCAACAGAATTTTATTGGGCAGCATCCTCTTGGGTCTAACCCTTTGGATGGGTTTTGAAGCCCGAAATGTGAGAATGAGCTACCAATTTTCAGGTGTCCTGCCGCATGATGACACCACCTATGTAGCCTATGAGCAGTTCATGAAGCAATTTTCTGAGGATGGAAATGTCCTAGTCTTTGGCTGTAATGATCCCGAAATTTGGGAATTACCCAATTATAATGCTTGGAAAGAACTGGGTGAAAGCATCAAGCGAGTTTCTGTCCCTGTTGACACGATGATCAACGGACAAATGACTACCGTGCAAATTCCTATTGTAGACAGTATTTTCTCCATCGCACACGCTTATGAAATGTTTGCCGATACATTGATTTCAAAGAGTTTGGTTCAAACAGAAACGGATCGCGCTGATACTTCATACAAATTCAGCTTCAGAAAAATTGTCCCATATACCCCGCGCAGCCAGGCTACTGTAGACAGTATTCATGATAAAATTCACAGCTTACCCTTTTACGACGGATTGCTTTATAAAGCAAAATCAGACGCTACCATCCTGATGGTCTTCATCAATTCAAAAATCTTCAATTCAAAAAGAAGAGGTGATGCGGTAGATCAGATGGTAGCCTTGGGCGACCGATTCAAAGAAAAAACATACATTCCAGTGTATGTTTCTGGATTGCCCTTTGTGCGCAATACCATGATGACAAAAGTGAAAAAGGAATTGCAATTCTTCACTTTGATGTCGCTACTGGTTTCAGCCCTTTCGATTTTGGTCTTTTTCCGAAGTTTACGAGCAGTGCTCATTTGCACATTAATCATCGGCATCGGTGTTATTTTCTCGATGGGAACCATCGCGTTGTTTGATTATCCCATTACCATGCTCATGGGTCTTATCCCACCGCTCATGATTGTCATTGGCGTTCCCAATTGTATTTACCTGCTTACCAAATACCATTCAGAATTTGTCATTCATGGCAACAAAATGAGAGCCATGGCAAGGGTTATTCAAAAAGTGGGAGAAGCCTCTTTTATGATCAATGCCACTACTGCAGTTGGTTTTGCTACCTTCATTTTTATTGATAGTGAATTGCTCAAACAATTTGGTGTGATTTCAGCTTTGAACTCCATGTTGATGTTTTTCATTTCACTCATTGCCTTCCCTATTCTTTTCAGTTACACTTCCGCTCCTGGCCCGCGCCATTTGAAGCACATGGACATGGCTTGGTTGTTCAAGTTCTTAGAGACCTTGCTCAAGATGATTACGCGTCATCGCAAACCCATTTACTGGTTCACCATTCTGATAACCGCTATCTCCATTTATGGAATGACCATGATAGAAACCACCGGGAATATTGTCGATGATTTACCAGAACAGGACAGGGTTATCACCGATTTGCAATGGTTTGAAAAACACTTCAACGGTGTCATGCCTTTTGAAATCATGGTGGAGAGCAAGAAGCCAGGCGTTATCACCAAACCACAAGTCATTGCGCGTATTTCCCAGCTGCAGGATACATTGGCCACTTACACCCAATTTTCCAAAAGTCTCTCCATTGCCGATGCGAGCAAGTTTGCCCGTCAGGCTTTTTACAATGGCGACCCAGAACGCTATACATTGATCCCCCGAAACGAGCAAAGTTTCATCGCTCCGTTCTTTCAATATGAATACGGTGGCAAGGGATCTGAAAAGGCATTCTTGGACAGTACAAAATCCAAAACACGCATCACTGCGCACATTGCGGACATTGGCACAAAAGAAATGGCAGTCCTTCTAAAAGACTTGCGCCCCAAAGTGGACAGCATCTTCCCTTCTGACAAATTCAAAGTCATTTTCACAGGTACCAGTATTGTTTTTCTTGAAGGCACTACTTATCTCGTAGACAATTTGTTTACATCCATGCTTTTTGCCATCGTTGTCATCAGCATCATGATGGCTTGGATGTTCAAGTCGCCAAGGATGGTCATCATTTCTTTGATCCCCAATATTATTCCTCAGCTCGTCACTGCAGGATTGATGGGATTCTTTGATATACCATTGAAACCATCCACCATACTTGTGTTTAGCATCGCTTTTGGAATCACCGTAGACAATACCATTCACTTTTTGGCCAAGTACCGCCAAGAACTTTGGTCCAAAAAACACAGCCTCTATGAATGTGTGCTGATCGCGGTTAAAGACACTGGAGCATCTATTCTGTACACTTCCATTGTGTTGTTCTTGGGATTTGGAATGTTTGCTTTTTCCCAGTTTGATGGATCAAAAGCTTTGGGCATCTTAACTGCTCTAACACTTTTGAGTGCAATGCTCACCAACCTCATCGTATTGCCAGCCATGCTCCTTTCTTTCCAAAAATCGGGCACCACAGATGATTTTAAAAGAAAGGAATCCGATGATGTTTTGGATGATGATTTCCCAGAAATTGCCTAAATTAGGTTCATGAAAAGATTACTTCTCACAATCCTTCCCTTGCTGGTTATTTTTTTGCTGACTGCCTGTCAAGGCGGGAAGTCAACCAAAGGATATGACTATGCAGGACATAGAAAAGACAACGCGGAGAGAATGAAAGAAACGCGCGAGCGCAACAAAAAGACCAAAAACCTTTTGAACCACAAAGGAAAATCCGTCAAAAAACCCAAACCCGAATACCCATAATGAAAGGAATTATTCTAGCAGGAGGATCTGGAACCCGGTTGTATCCATTGACAAAAGCAGTGAGCAAGCAGCTCATGCCTGTTTATGATAAACCCATGATTTATTATCCCCTGAGCACCTTATTGCTCTCTGGGATCAACGAAATACTCATTATTTCAACACCACAAGATTTACCACACTTTCAAAGACTATTAGGGGACGGAAGTCAGATAGGATGTCGCTTTGAATACAAAGAGCAATTGATCCCCAATGGTCTTGCTCAAGCATTTGTTTTGGGCGAAGAATTCATTGCCAAAGACAAAGTTTCCCTTGTACTTGGAGACAACATATTTTACGGAAGAGGCATGGGGAAAATCCTTCGTGAAAACAATGATATAGTGGGAGGATTGGTTTTTGCCTATCATGTTCATGACCCAGAACGTTATGGAGTTGTTGACTTTGACGACAATGGGAAAGTTCTTTCCATTGAAGAAAAACCTAAAAATCCAAAATCCAATTTTGCAGTTCCTGGCTTGTATTTTTATGACGACCGAGTAGTAGACATTGCAAAAAATCTGAAACCCAGTCCACGTGGCGAATATGAAATCACAGATGTCAACAAGGCTTATTTGGAAATGGGTGAGTTGACAGTGCAAATTCTCGATCGTGGTACAGCGTGGCTGGATACAGGAACTTTCGCTTCATTGATGCAAGCAGGACAGTACGTTCAAGTGATTGAAGAACGCCAAGGATTAAAAATAGGTGCCATTGAAGAAATAGCATGGCGCATGGGATTTATTTCAGACGAACAATTGGCGGAGTTGGCTGTTCCATTGGTGAATAGTGGCTATGGTCGCTATTTACAAGAACAACTCAAGTATGCACGCTGATACGCTTTCTTTAGAAAAAATCCAACAATGCATATTGGAAGACATTTCCAATTTTGC
>JBEISW010000056.1:0-10364 GCA_040375215.1 Crocinitomicaceae bacterium
ATTGAAATCGAAAAAATCAAAGCCACCATTGGACCTACAGTTACCCTGTATGAAATTAATCCAGCTCCAGGTGTTCGCATTTCAAAAATCAAAAGTCTTGAGGACGACATTGCACTAAGTCTTGCGGCATTAGGCATACGCATCATTGCTCCAATCCCCGGAAAAGGAACCATTGGTATAGAGGTTCCCAATTCGCAACCGGAAGTGGTGAGTATGCGCAGCTTGATTGCTTCAGAAAAATTTCAAAATGCAGATATGGAATTGCCCGTTGTTTTGGGGAAAACCATATCCAACGAAATATTCTGTGTGGATTTGGCCAAGATGCCTCACTTGTTAATGGCAGGTTCAACTGGTCAAGGTAAATCTGTTGGTTTAAACGCCATCTTGGTGAGTCTCTTGTACAAAAAGCATCCTTCGCAAGTGAAGTTTGTTTTGGTGGATCCCAAGAAAGTTGAATTGACTTTGTTCAATAAAATTGAAAGACATTTCTTGGCCAAACTTCCCGATACGGAAGACCCCATCATTACTGACACCAGCAAAGTTGTGAGAACCTTGAATAGCTTGTGTATTGAGATGGATCAACGTTATGATCTATTAAAAACTGCAGGGTGTCGCAATATCAAAGAGTACAATGAACGCTTTATCAAAAGGCGTTTGAATCCAGAAAATGGGCATCGTTACTTACCATACATTGTGCTTGTGGTGGATGAATTTGCAGATTTGATAATGACCGCTGGACGCGAAGTAGAAACACCCATTGCGCGATTGGCGCAGTTGGCTCGTGCCATTGGTATTCACTTGATCATTGCTACGCAACGACCTTCTGTGAACATCATAACAGGAATAATCAAGGCCAACTTCCCTGCTAGAATTGCCTTCCGCGTGACATCCAAAATAGATTCACGCACCATTCTCGATGCCGGAGGTGCGGATCAATTAATTGGGCGTGGTGACCTACTCTACTCAACTGGAAATGATCTCATCCGCGTGCAGTGCGGATTTGTTGACACTCCCGAAGTGGAAGAAATTACTGAATACATCGGTAATCAACAAGGATATCCAAGCGCGTTGTATTTACCTGAGGTACCAGATGAAGGAGGAAGTACAGAATTGGGTAACTTTGCCGACAGCGACCGAGATGATCTTTTTGCGGAAGCTGCTAAAATCGTTGTTCAAACACAACAAGGCTCCGCCTCCATGCTGCAGCGAAAACTGAAGCTGGGATTCAATAGAGCTGGACGTTTGGTTGATCAACTTGAAGCAGCTGGTGTCATCGGACCATTTGAGGGAAGCAAAGGAAGAAAGGTTTTAATTCAAGACGAAACCACTTTGGAACAGTTATTGAAAAGGGGCCAGTAATTAGATAAACAATATGAAAAAAGCATTTTTATTTTTATTGACCATCACTATGAGTGTGATGGCACAGGCACAGAGCTCTAAAGAAATTTTAGATAAATTATCTGCCAAAGCCAAAGGATGGTCAACAGTAACTGCAGACTTTAGTTCTTCACTTGTTGACAAAAAGAACAACAAGAACATCAAACAAGAAGGCAATATCAAAATCAAAGGCAAGAAATACATCATCAGTTTATCGGACTACATCATCACCACAGATGGCACCACCATTTGGACATATGATAAAAAATCCAACACCTGCACCATTGACAATTTGAAAGATGTTAAGGATGGCGCATTTGACCCTTCTGAAATTTTCAGCATCTGGGAAAAAGATTTCAAAAATGAAATGAAAAACAACAACGCATCTATTGATGGTGTGGGCTGTTATGAAATTGGCTTGTTCCCTAATAATCCAAAAGGAAAGCCCTACCACTCCATTTACATGTACGTTGACAAATCCAAAATGGAATTGAACAAAGCCGTAGTTAAGACCAAAGATGGCGGTGAAATCAGCTACAAAATCAAAAACTTGAAAACAAATCAACCTTATTCTGATAGCGATTTCACCTTTAACAAGGCCAAATATCCCAAGGTCGAAATGGTTGACAACAGATTGTAAAAAACAACTGTGATTGTGAAATACTTTGGATTGATTCTCACTTTGCTCACTTTGACAAGTTGTCTTGAAGAGCAAAGTACAGACAAAAAGACTATTCCATCCAAAAGCAAGGGTAAACTATTCATTATCGGTGGTGGAGATCGCACTCAAGAATTGATGTCTTCCATGATTCAGCAGGCAGGACTAAAAGCAGGCGATTTTATTGCAGTGCTTCCAATGGCTGGAGAAGAGCCTGATTCTAGTTATTGGTATTTCAAAAAAGATGTTCCAGTCCAATCAAAAATTTTCTGTGCTAATTTGAATTTTGCGGATAGCACGCGCAACTTTTCATCGATGAGAGATTCATTGCGCATGGCCAAATTGGTATTCATTTGCGGTGGTGATCAAAGTCGTTTCATGAAGGCTGTTCAAAAACAAAATATACATTCACTGATAAACGAGGTATTCAGCAAAGGAGGTATGATAGCTGGCACAAGTGCTGGGGCCGCAGTGATGAGTGAAGTTATGATTACAGGTGATCAGAAAAAAGACACCGCGTACAGCGCTACCTATGCCATGATTGAAACCAACAACGCAGAATACAGCAAAGGATTGGGATTCATTTCAAATGGAATTGTAGATCAACATTTTGTCACCCGAAGCCGTTACAACAGGCTCATTACTGCAATGATGGATTATCCTAATCTATCCTACGGAATGGGCGTGGAAGAAGAGACCGCAGCATTGATTCAAGAAGATCGATGCACGGTGGTTGGAAAAGGTCCTGTTGTACTATTTACCACCCAGAAAAAAATCAAATTAAAGGGAGAGTTAATTGACAATGCTCATTTTGACCTGAGTATTTATGGTTCAGGACAATTGTTCAAATTGCCTTAACTCAACTGTACTTTGCGATATTCCTGAATCGTTCCAATACTTCTTGCATATCCGCTGGCAATGGCGCATCAAATGACATTCGCTCACCCGTTGTGGGATGATCAAAAGACAATGTCTTGGCGTGCAGCGCTTGACGGGGTAGTATTTTAAAACAATTTTGCACAAACTGGTTGTACTTGGGATAGGTTGTTCCTTTTAATATTCGGTCACCACCATACTCCAAATCTCCAAACAAAGTGTGACCAATGTACTTCATGTGAACGCGAATCTGATGGGTTCTGCCCGTTTCCAATTTACACTCAACCAATGTCACATAATGCAGTTTCTCCAGGACTTTATAGTGGGTTACAGCATGCTTACCATAATCACCTTTGGGGAACACCGTAAATACTTTTCGATCTTGCAAACTTCTACCTGTATTTCCAATCACAGTGCCATCTTTCTCCACATCACCCCAAACTATGGCCTGGTATCGTCTATCAGTAGTTCTATCAAAAAATTGTTTACCCAAATGATTCAAGGCATGATCTGTTTTGGCCATGACCATCACACCGGTTGTATGCTTATCCAAACGATGCACCAAACCGGGTCGGTGTTGCTCGCCGGCAGGCGTCTTTTGAAGATGGAACAAAACGGCATTAACCAAAGTTCCAGTATAATTGCCGTGACCAGGGTGAACCACCATGTTCATTGGCTTATTGAGCACCAAAACCTCATCGTCCTCGTACAATATTTCAATGGGGATGTTCTCCGGAATGATCTCAAATTCCCTTACCGGATAAGGCAACTCAATGGTGATAACATCATTGGGTTTTACTTTGTAACTTGACTTTACTGGAATTCCATTGACCTTGACAAACCCAGCATCATGTGCATCTTGAACCCTCGATCTTGAAGTTTTCTCTAATCGATCTACCAAAAATTTGTCTATTCTAACCAGCCCTTGCCCTTTATCAGCAACAATGCGGTGGTGTTCAAATAAACCTTCCTCATCCTCCCTCTCGATATCGTCTATCTCTTCGCTCATCCTCTACTTTGAAAAACGAAAAACATGTTGCTGACCTTGTGACAATGCTTTGATGAAATACAAACCTTGAGACCATGCGTTGACATCAATAACAATATGACTATTGAGTGAAGAACCCTTCTGCACCAATTGGCCAGTAACATCGAAAACCTCAAAAACACATGATCCAGGCGCATCAAAGTGAACGCAATCCAATGCTGGGTTGGGATAAACCAATCCCCAATCTTGATTTGAATCTCCTCCATCTATTCCGTTCCAAATCTGTTGCTTTCCCGAACGCAAAACAGGACGAATCATCACACTTCCTGTGACCTGTGATGCTTGCCATGGTTGATCTACACCCAAGGAATAAAACAACTTTGCGGGATTGTTATTGGTATTCTTATCATTGCCGACATCATAAGTAGGCGCATCTGATTGAACCCAACCTACGTAATAAGTTCCAACACCCAACACAATAGGATTATCCAGTTCATGAAAAGTAAATGAATCATACCCTACACTATCTGTGTATTGGGGATATTGGTAATTAAAATTCTCAGAAATCAATGAACCGGGAACACCAGCATTGTCACTCCACACTTTAAGAAAAAAAGTTTGTACTGAGTGATCTATGCCGTATGGAAGCCAATTCACAGCCAATCCCATGAGAGTATCCGCCGCATAGTTGTAAAACTTCAACGCCACTTGAGATCCTGAACCTTGTACCGTCCAACTGCGTTCCGCACTGCCGTCATCATATGCATAATAATTGGACATCTCGATGGAATAACAAGCCGTATCATTTTCCAAATGGGCATCGGTAGGATTGATGAAAGTACATACCTCAACATTGACGGTTGTATCACTCAACAATGGATTTTGCAAAATGGCCGTATTCCAATTCATGCTTTCCTCCAAAGATTGATTTTCATTGGCAAAGGTATTGAGCACCACTGCGGATGCTTGCTGTACCTGTCCGTTGCATTTGATTCTATATCCTGTTGCGATGTTCTCTGCATTGCCCAGATTGCGCTCAAATGCGGTCAAAGTAGGATTCAAAAAACCTGCAGGGTTACCTTTGAAATGTTTCCATGGCATTGTACTATAGCCATTAGAAAAAGGAAGTGAAGGAACATATTGCATGCCTACTTCGTCAAACGCAATGTTGGAGGTGTCCAAACCTTCGCGAAGCAAAACATAATCAATATTCCATTGATCATAGGCTCCGCTTAAAGTGGCTTCATTGCGGAATCTAAATTGGAAACCTGCCTGTAAAAACTGTGTTTGTGCAATGTGCAGATCTGCTCTTGACCAAGAAGTATTATTGGGAGATGTCACTACCCATTTTTTCTCCCACGCTCCTGTTAATGGCGAATAAAAATCAACAAAAAGGGAATCCTCTTCGTCAGGCATGTTGCCCCATCCCCCTGCTTGAAAATAAAAAGACAAATAAACATTGTCCGTGCTATCCAGTCCTGCCAGATCAATACCTTGAGAAGTCAAAGTATCTGCAGGTCCTTGCGCATATTGATCGGAAAAATCATAAGGATAACCTTTAGCATCTAATCCATCAAATGTTGCAACACCAATGGTCAAAGGATCAAGGGGCATGACATTGTTGACGTAAACATCATTGTCTTTCCAAAACAATACATTGGGATTGGTCCTGCCTGCGCGATGTTCGGCGAAGTCATCAAAAAAGGGCAAGGTTAGCAGATCTCTTTGTCCAGTATTGGTATTATCAAACCTGGCGCGCGACAAATACATGGGAACCCTTTCCAACTCTTGAGACTGAGCAACAGAAACGAGTAATACGAAAAAGCTTAAAAGTAAATTTCTCATGGATTAGCAACAGATGATGTGTCTCTGGGACAAGGTTCTTTGGTCAAATAAATATCCATGATGCTTCCAGAATTTAAATCCAAAGCACCGGGTGAATACGGAGGTTCTTGGGTACAAACTTTATAGTCAAGTGAATCTCCATCACTTGGGGTTGCATCAAAAAACAACTGAGGAATTAAGCCCAAAGACTTCAAAAGCCTTTGCGCTTCTATGTAAGTCAAACCGTGCAAATCAGGAACAGGTATTCTAGCATTGTCTCCTGTACCAACTATCAAAACTACGTTGCATCCTCTGGGCAATTGGTCATTGAATTTAATATCCTTACCTTGGTATCTAATTCCAATAACGCTACCTACAAAGTTGTTATTAGGCTGGTAAGAAACATTATAATCAATCCCTTTGTTCTTCAATTTCACCATGGCCACAGCAGCGTACTCACCTGATTTAATGGTAATGGTTTCCATGGGCGGTGTCTTACTAAAAATAGTTAGATACACTTGACGACCTTCTTTGATCGTAGATCCTGGCATGGGCATCACATAATTCACGCTGCCCTTTGCCGAAGTGTCCGACCAAATACTGTCAATCACTACTGGTTCTAAATCCAAATCCTCTAAAATCTCAACAGCACTTTCCAATGATTGACCTTTCAAATCTGGAATGGTCACAAACTCACCATGATCCGTGTACCAAGAAAGCCAAAACCAACTCAGTAGGACTACCAAGACATTGGCTCCCATCACATAGCCCAACATTCTCATTCCGGGCTTTGATCGCAAGTATTGAAAAAAACTCATTTTACTTTTTCTTCATAAAGTTGCCAATGGCATTGTTGTAAATTTCCGCAACTTCATCCACAGATCCAAACTCTTCTCCGTCAATGGTAAAACGACCTTTGGTAACATGTCCTAAAAGCATTGCTGGCACTTTGTTTTCTAATACAAAATCCAAAAACGCATCCTTGTCTCTTTCTGGAACAGTTACCACTACTCTGCTTTGAGACTCACCAAACAAAAAGGCGTCCTTTCTAAATTCCAATGGTGTTTCTATATCAAATCCTAATCTAGAAGACATCCCCATCTCTGCCAATGTCACCCACAATCCTCCATCACTAATGTCATGTGCAGCATTGATTAAATTGTTTTGGATCATGTGTTTAAGGAATTGATGCAAGGCAAACTCCTCTTCTAAATCAAAATGTGGGGCTGGTGTATTCTTAATCCCCAGTAAGTTGTACAAGTACTCAGATGAATTCAAATCGTCTTGACTCTCTCCAATCAAATAAATCAGATCCCCTTTGTATTTAAAGTCAAGGGTCATGTGGTGAGATTTATCCTGCATGATGCCCAACATACCAATGGTTGGTGTTGGGAAAACAGGCTTAGAACTACCATCTTCATTAACGGTTTGATTGTAAAAACTAACATTACCACCTGTAACAGGAGTTTCGAATTTGCGGCATGCCGCGGCCATTCCTTTTATTGCTCCAACAAACTGCCAGTATACCTCAGGGATGTAAGGATTACCAAAATTGAGACAATTGGTAATGGCTGAAGGTTGTCCTCCAGAACAAACAATATTTCGCGCAGCTTCTGAAACAGCAATCATAGTTCCCACTTCTGGATCAGCATTAACATACCTTCCGTTGCAATCAACGGTGAGAACCAATGCTTTATTGCTTCCCTTGATATTAACCACACCGGCGTCACTTGGACGATTGGTTGTCATCGTGGCTGTGCCCACCATGCTATCATACTGCTCATAAATCCAGCGTTTACTTGCGATGTTGGGCAATGCAATGAGTTGTTGCGCAGCTTGAACAAAGTCTTTGGGTTGCTCAATGTTTGCAATATCAAATTTCTTTGACTCTTGAAAATAAGCAGGTTCTTTGTATTCTCTTTCATACTGTGGTGCACCTCCACCAAGCACCAATGATTCTGCTGGTATTTCACTCACCAAATCACCGTTCATGAAATAACGCACCATGGGTCCTTCAGTCACTACACCAATCTCTGCTGCATGCAAATCCCATTTGTCAAAAATGGCCTTTACCTTTTCCTCCTGCCCCTTTTCAATCACCACCAACATGCGTTCTTGTGATTCAGACAATAAAATTTCAAAAGGCAACATTCCTTCTTGGCGGGTTGGAACTTTTTCCAATTGTATGTCAATCCCCACTTTACCACCAGCGCTCATCTCAGAAGTAGAACAAGTGATTCCTGCCGCACCCATATCTTGCATACCACGAATGGCATCTGTTTCAGCCAACTCCATGGTTGCTTCCAATAACAACTTTTCTTGGAAAGGATCACCAACTTGAACACTCGGCAAATCTTTAGCCGATTCCTCTGTAATATCTTTCGATGCAAACGAAGCACCTTTGATTCCATCTTTTCCAGTAGCGGATCCAACTATAAATACGGGATTACCCACACCGCTGGCTTTGGCTGAAATAATTTTTGTCGAATCAATCAAACCCGCGGACATGGCATTCACCAATGGGTTCACTTGATAACTTTCATCAAAATACACTTCACCTCCAACGGTAGGAATACCAAATGCATTTCCGTAGTCACCAATACCCTTGACTATGCCTTCCATCAACCATTGTGTCTTTGGATTCGAAATTTCTCCGAAACGAAGAGAGTTCAACAAGGCCACTGGACGTGCGCCCATGGTAAAAATATCTCTGTTGATTCCTCCAACTCCCGTTGCGGCTCCTTGATAAGGTTCAATGGCTGACGGGTGATTATGAGATTCAATTTTAAAAGCACATCCCAGTCCATCTCCAATGTCTACCAATCCGGCATTTTCCTCACCGGCCTTGACCAACATGTGCGGACCATCCTTGGGCAATGTTTTTAACCATTTGATTGAATTTTTATAGGAGCAATGCTCACTCCACATGACGGAGTATACACACATTTCCGTGAAATTAGGGGTGCGACCTAAAATTTCTTTGATTTTCTCAAATTCTTGGGGCATTAAACCCATTTCTTTGGCTTGCTCCAAAGTAGCCAATTGTGTTGCTGCTGACATAATCTAAAAGTTGCCCAAAGGTAACGTTATCGGAGCAAAATCTCATCAATAAATAACCACGACTTTTCACCAACAAACGGATGGTCCGGTGGCAATTTCTTTATGGATTGTGCGCTTATTTTGAAATAACGAATTCTACTTCCTTTTGTTGTCTTATTGGATTTCAGAGAAAATTGAAACTGCATCACGCCATCATCATCCAAGTAGTTTTGAGATAACGTCAACTGACGCCCTATTTCTTCAAATTGAATACCATCAGAACTGCCCGTCAAGATTACCTCAGATGGCCAGTAAACCCAAGCGCTTTTTTTGGATAGCGACCTAAAACCTATTGAAGAATTATCAACTAAAGTATCGGCTTCTAAAACAACTTCAAAATCAGTCCCTTCAAATCCCTGCCACATTCCATCCCATACAAACTCCCCCATTTTGCCGTCAATTAAAGCTTCTTTACCCCCAGCCAAATACTTAAGACTGGGTTCATACCCATATTCTATTTTTTTCCATCGTTGCTGATTAAGCATTACTGGCCAAGTTAAATCTTGGTATTGCCCATTGGGCAATAAATACTGAACAGAAACTTTTCCTTGTTGATTCAACACCAAGCCATTGGATAAATTGCCCTTGTAAATGGTGTCACCTTTGAGTGGTGTAAACTTGTATGTGATTTTGTCCAAGGGGCAAACTTCACCAATGGCTTGCGCTGTTAATACTCTTTCATTGTCAAAAATTTCTCCACCCATGGTGATCGTAGGTGATTCCACCCATTGAATTTGATCAAACCAAACAAAGCCCTCATTGAGCAATCGCAATTCCAACATATTTCGATCCTCACCAACATTGGGAATGTAGGAGACATCATAGCGATGCCATCCCGATTGAATGGCTATCGTATCATGCCAAATAAATTTCCCCCAAGGTTTCTCGATACGAAGCGCTACAAGATTCTCCACTCCTGATTTGTTATTGGATTGCTCAGCAAAAGCCCAAAAGCTGAAAACATAAGCATGGTTAGCGACTGTTTGAAACTGATAAAAACTAATCTCCTGTGAGTTATCGTTGGAGAATTTTCCGCCCAAGTTGTTCAATCTAAGGCCTACTTCTCCGTGATGAGCTGCAGTCCTCTCGAGCAACGCTGTGGCGCCGTGATCTTTGCTCATGTGCAAATAACAAGCCGTTGGAATACCAGCGCTGGTCCATTGTTCAAAACTGAAATCCCTGATCAAGTTACCTTCCCACTCCTTGTTCATCATGGTATTTAAAGACAACTTGTTCTTTTCAAACCTCACCAACTTCACTTCAAAAGGGTTCAACACCCATTCAAACATTTCTTCTGATTTCACCTTGCGATTTTCTGCAATAAAATGCCACTCACCATTTTCATACTCCTTTCCCATAGGGCAATTGACAATTTTATGCGTATTCTCTAGATTGACCAAAATAAACACTTGGTGATTGGGATTCTCTCCTCTGAAACAAGCTGACTCCACTTTCATTTTCCCCCACCAATCTTTCTCTTTAAAAGATTTAATTTCATTCTGATACTGAATATCCTTGGATAAAAACTGCAACTCTCTGGCA
>JBEISW010000209.1:0-4254 GCA_040375215.1 Crocinitomicaceae bacterium
GGTCCTTTGTTAACGTAGGTTCCGAAATTTAATTGTTGAAACTCACCTTGACGGCGATATAAAATATTTGGAGAAATATAAGACGTTTCGCCTTTGAACGAGCGTTTGAAGGGAAGCAAGGCTCCAATGTGACCAGTAAACTTCATCGGAAGACGGCTTGTTCCAACAATCAACGATTCATTAGGCTCCGTCAAATGATGCACAGCACCTCCAAAATAAAGTTTCTGAGTAAACCCGACAACACCAGCTGAAAAATCCATTCCGGATACTTTCCCTCCTCTTGGAACATCGGCGGTTTCATAAATAAACCCTTTTCTTGGATCAATCATGTCACCAAAAGTTAGTTTACTCCAGTCCAACGACTTTTGGAAATAGGTAACTTGAAGGGCAGCCTTCATCGCAAATTTTCTTCCAATGGGCTGTTGATAGGAATATACTCCACTGATGGTGTTGGAAGTTAATGTGCTTTGAGCCGCTCGATCATTCATAAACATGAATCCCAAACCACCCCTAGCGGCATCAACATGCTGGTCATAGGAGACCGCACTTGTCACAAAGGCTCCAGATAAACTGGGCCATTGATTGCGGTAATTCATCACCAATCGTGGACATTTGGCTGATCCCGCAAAAGCAGGATTGAGATACATTGGACTGGCATAAAACTGCGTAAACTCTGGATCCTGTGCCTTAAGTGACACTGAAAAGAGCGTGGCCAAAATCACCCCACAAATAACATATATTCTCTCTTTCTTCATTGCGAAATCGAACTTAGTCTGTTTCTATCGAATTCACAATAATACAACATTTCTTTAAATTATCAACAATAGGAGCAATATTTCAACTGCTTTTTTGTTTAGCCATCCGGTATTTCCTTTGCAACATGTATCAACGTCATCGATCATTCATTTATTCGTTCATTTTTGCCTGTCAAATTTTGTCAGGAAAAGCCTTCTCGCAATCCGAGATGGATAGCAACTTCACGCTTTCATTTAACTGGGAAAACCAAGATGAATGGCCAAAAAACACCACGTGGCAACTTTGGGAAAATCAATGGATCCCATTTGTTTGTTTTGATTTACCCGTTGAAAATAACCAGCAAAAAATTATTGACATTAGGGTTACTGGGTGGTCACCCCTCAAAAGTCAAAAAACGCGTTCACTGTCATTTTCAGCTTCAAAAGATTGGACTTACATGATCCAACATTTTGAGAGTCCTGAGGGAAAAATCAAATCAAAACTCCTTTTTCATCCCAGGAAGTATGACAATGGTCAATGGCGCGAGGTAGAAAAAATTGAAGTTCAATTTGTAAAATCAGAACAAACCAATTCAACTCGAGGTGGGAACAGTTTTGCGGATCATTCCGTTTTGGCTCAGGGACAATGGTATCAATTGGCCATCACCAAAGATGGTGTATACAAAGTAGACAAGAACATCATGGAAAACTTGGGGATTAATGTGAATCAAATCAATCCCCAAAACATCAACCTGTATGGAAATGGTGGGCACATGCTATCACCCAATAACAGCGACTTCCGGCCAGATGATTTGACCCGTTTACCCATTTCTTTCATCGGGGAATCCGACGGTGTATTCAATAACAACGACTACTTTCTTTTCTATGGCGAAGGAGCAGACAGTTGGTCACTGAACCACTCCGCTTCTTTGAACAAAAAAAGGTGGTTTCCTCAAAAACACCACTACGCGGATAGCGCATACTATTACATTAGAATTGATGACAGCAACCCCTTGCGCATTGCTTCCAATGACAACCAACAAGTTGCCACTCATGACGTCACGCAATTCCAAGATTTTCAATTTGTAGAAAATGAAATTGTCAATATTGGAAAAGCTGGCCGAGAATTTTATGGTGAGAGTTTTTCCAGTGGTTCATTGACTTACAATTTCAATTTTCCCAATGCGATAGGTTCTGCCAGTCTGGAGTTCGGTGCTGTCGGGAAATGTTTTGGTGGTGCTGGATTAATCAAATGTTCCATTGCTGGCAACACCAGTAATCACTCTATATCTTCCGTAGGTACATCCAGCACTTCCAACTTTGCCAATGCCACGGGAGGTCTGATTCCTTTTACAACAACTTCAGCCAATATATCCGCCAATTTCACCTTTACTCCATCCAGCGCTGATGATCAAGCTTGGATGGATTTTATTGCCATCAATGCCAGCAGGCAGATGATCATGTCTGGTGGTCAAATGAAGTTGCGCGACACCACCGCCATTGGGCCCAATCAAGTTGCTCTGTATACATTGAGCAACGCCACCAATGTGAATAGTATTTGGAACATCTCTCAACCCACTCAACCCAATTTGGTTGTGTTCAACAACAACAATGGATTGTGTGAATGGCGCATGGATCATTCGATACTGCAGGAATGTTTAGTGGTTAACAACAATAGCTTTCTCAATCCAATTGCTCGCGGAAAAGTGGACAATCAAGATATTCACGGATGGTCGGATGTGGACTTGGTGATTGTTACAGCGCCGGGACATTACAGCAGCGCACAAGCATTGGCGGATATTCATGAAGCGGAAGGAATGGTGGTGAAACTGGTAAAACCCGCACAAGTGTATCATGAGTTTTCTTCAGGTAACCCTGATGTCACTGCCATCCGTCAAATGATGAAAATGTTGTATGATAGAGCAAACGGCAATACTGATCTAGAGCCAAAAAATTTGTTGCTATTTGGTGATGGTGCATACGATACCAATCGGGGACATTTGATTCAAAAAGGATATAATGTTATTGTTTATGAATCAGATTATTCCCTTTCTCCATTGGCCTCCTATGTAAGCGATGATTACTTTGTAATGCTTACACAAGATGACAACGCCAGTTCATTGGGTTATTTGGATTGCGGTGTAGGAAGAATACCTGCAGAAAATGCAGAAGAAGGAATGCAGGCGATTGATAAAATTCGAGCCTACTTAGCCAAATCCAGTGAAATTGTTATTCAAGACAACTGCTCTACCAATGATGTACCCAGTTCTGTAGGACCTTGGAGAAATGTACTAACCTTTGTATCTGACGACCAAGACGGCAATGGTGGCGGGTATGAACAGGTACATTTGAATAGCACCGATTCGTTGACGCGCATCATTCAACGGGAACACCCAGAATACGATATCAACAAGATATACCTTGATGCCTATGTCCAGCAATCCACACCGGGAGGAGAACGTTATCCAGATGCGCAAAATGCCATTAAAAACCGAATCAATTCAGGATCATTGATTGTCACCTATATTGGACATGGCGGAGAAAGAGGATGGGCACATGAACGCATTTTAGACATCCCAACGATACAAGGATTTGACAACCTCTATCGCCTTCCCGTTTTCCTCACAGCCACATGTGAGCTGGCCCGATTTGATGACCCCACATATAAGTCAGCAGGTGAACTTTTGGTCCTCAACCCCAACGGCGGCGCTATTGCTATGCTAACGACTACACGTGTTGTTTTTTCTGGAGAAAACTTTGAAATGGATTTGTCATTTTTTGAACATGCGTTGAATGATGCCATTGATCCTGAACTCACTTTGGGAAAGTTGAATATGCTTACCAAAAACGGAGTTAGTGCAGGCAACGACAGCAAGCCCAATTTCAGTCTACTTGGTGACCCAGCTTTGAAACTGAACTATCCCAAATATGAAATCAAAACCACAGCCATTAATGGAGTAGATGTTAACAATTTCACTGATACATTAAAAGCACTTGAAGAAGTTACCATTGCAGGAAAAATACTGAATAGTAATGGTGAGATTTATAGCGCATTCAATGGCGTTATTTATCCTGTTGTGTATGACAAGGCTGCATTAATCAACACCCAAAACAACGATGATGGCATTGTACAACAATACAAAACATACAATAAGATCTTGTTCAAAGGAAAAGCGTCCGTTACCAATGGAACATTTGAATTCCAATTCCCGATGCCGTATGACATCAATTACTCCGTGGATTTCGGACGGATTGCCTATTACGCGAGCTCAGGACTTGAGGACGGGCATGGGTATGATATGAATTTCTTGATAGGTGGGTCAGCCAACAATGTTGTGTTAAATACCACTGGACCAGAAATTAAAATCTACATGAATGACAGCACATTTGTGGATGGAGGAACTACACATGCCGACCCAATTCTGCTTGCCATATTACAAGACGAAAATGGAATCAATACGGCAGGGAATGGAATTGGACATGATATTGTTGGGGTGCTGGATGATCAGACCAATCAACC
>JBEISW010000204.1:0-4347 GCA_040375215.1 Crocinitomicaceae bacterium
ACTATTGAGAATCAAATTCAGATCAATGAAAACACTTTGCGCTTCATTGACAAGCAGATAACTGAAATGACACATATCATTGACTCTCTTGAATTGATATTGGATTCCTATTCTGATGACAATGAAATTGTGGATTTGACTCAAAAAGAGCAAAATGCGTTTAATCAATTGTCTAAGATTCAAGAATCTCTTGCTGAAAATGAAATTCAACTTAATAGTATTGATAAAATTCAATCCACTTTTGGAGACTTCAACTCCTCTGATCTGATTCCATCCATTTTTGCGACTAGTTATCAAGATGAGAATCTTCAAAATATGATCAACAAAATTGTAGAATTGAAGCAGCGCCGTCACAACTTTTTAATGGATGTAACCCCACAAGATTCAAGGATTACAAGAATAGATAATGAGTTAAACGGTTTGACCAAAAACATTAATCAGTACATCACAGATTTAAAGAAAATGTTAGTGGTAAAAAAGTCTGACTTGTATTCACAAGTTGCCCAGTTGGAGCGGACACTTAAGAATATTCCTAAGAGCAAACGTGAAATGATGGGCATTGAGAGAAAATTAGCAGTAAATGAAAACCTGTACAATTTCTTGCTGGAAAAACGTGCCAGCACAATCATTGCCAGAGCTGGTATTGTTCCTGAAACCAATGTGGTTGAGAAAGCTCGTTCTTTGGGAATTATTGGACCTGATCGCCAGAAATACATTTACATCAGTTTTGGGGTTGGTTTTATATTGTCTCTAATCGTAGGATTCTTAAGAACCATGTTCTTTGAAAGAATTGAAAATACAAAAGAGCTCAAGGTAGCAACAAGACTGCCCGTTATTGGAGGAGTTCCATTCTATGATCAAGCCAATGACTTTCCTATCGCTATCGTTAAATCACCTAGGAGTAACATCAGTGAGTCTTTTCGTTCTGTAAGAACCAACTTGCAATTTATACTTGGCAATGAGGGAAGCAAGGTTATCTTGGTTAGCTCTCTGCATCCAGGGGAAGGAAAAACCTTTGTAACAGTAAACATCGCCGCAACCCTTGCAAAGGCTGATAAAAAGGTGATCATCCTTGACTTTGACTTGCACAAACCCAGAATCCACAAGGTTTTTGGTTTGTCTAAAATGGATGGTGTATCTAACTATTTGGTAGGTCAAAAACATTGGAAAGAAACGGTGATTCACCATGAAATTAAAAACTTAGACTTCGTGCTTTCCGGACCTATCCCACCCAATGCATCTGAATTGGTTTTGTCAAAAAAAATAGATGTCCTAATAGAAGAGCTCAAAGCTGAATACGATTACATCTTGATAGATACGCCTCCATTGGCATTGATCAGTGATGCTTTGGTGTTGATGAACAAAGTGAACCTCAGCTTTTGTGTTTTGAATACACAAAAAGCCACCAAGCAAGGCGTGCGATTTTTGGAGGAAACCTTTACCCAAAACGACATTTCACACGTCTCATTGCTTCTGAACAACATCAAACAAAACCGTTGGAGATATTATTACGCCAAATACGCTTACAAATACGGATATGGCTACGTCTACGGTTATGGATATGGCTACGGCGATGGATACAGATATGGTTATTCGGAATATGCAGATAACGAAGACGAAAAAAGAACATAACATTAAGAAACACAACCATGATAAACAGAAAAGAATTTAGAAAATTTGCTACATCGTCCCATAATATCACGGGGACCGCAGTAGACGATGTAATCTCACACATGTATGGACCTGAGATGATGACACGCACCGTGATTGAAGAAAGAAATATGCCTTTCCGAGAGGTAGACGTTTTTTCTCGTTTGATGGCGGATCGCATAATCTTCTTGGGAACTGAAATAGATGACTACATCGCCAATATCATTCAAGCACAGTTGTTGTTTTTAGAAAATACAGACCACAACAAAGACATTCAAATTTACATCAACTCACCAGGCGGTAGTGTATATGCTGGTTTGGGCATTTATGATACCATGCAATACATCAAGCCGGATGTTGCTACCATCTGTACCGGTATGGCTGCGTCCATGGGTGCTGTTTTGCTTTGCGCAGGACATGCTGGAAAACGTACAGGACTGAAACACAGTCGCGTTATGATTCACCAACCATTGGGAGGTGCCAGAGGTCAAGCATCTGATATCGAAATTACGGCTAGAGAAATTCAAAAGTTGAAAAAAGAATTGTACGATATCATAGCTAGTCATAGTGGAAAAACTTATGAGCAAGTATGGGCAGACAGTGACCGCGATTACTGGATGATTGCGCAGGAAGCCAAGGAATATGGAATGATTGATGAAGTCCTTGAAAGAAAAAACGGATAATTCAATAAATCATAACTTTTAAAGGGTCACCACAAGTGGCCCTTTTTTATCTTCGCTTGGATGCCCACATTTGCTGACATCATACTACCACTTGCCATTCCCAATGCACTGACCTATGAAGTGCAGGAGGAATTTGCACACTATCTCTTACCAGGAATGCGGGTAGTAGTTCCATTGGGCAAAAACAAAAAATATGTCGGAATTGTCATCGCCATGCATGAGGAGGTGCCATCTGCATATGACCCCAAATGCATAGAATCACTCATTGACGAATACCCCATTGTTACTGAAAAACAAATCAAACTTTGGTTTTGGGTAGCAGATTATTACCTATGCCATATTGGTGAAGTGATGCAATCCGCATTGCCTCCGGGATTAAAGTTTGATGAAGAAACAACCTATGTCATTGCAGATGACGTAGCATTAAATGACAACATTTCACCTCTTGAACAAGATATCATAGCTGAGTTGGCAGCAAATGGGAGTCAATCTTGGGAGGAGTTAAATAAAAAAATAAAAAGCACACATTTCTCTGCCGCACTTCAACATCTACTTAAGAAGAAACTCGTGTTACCGCAACAGGAAGTAAAAAAGCGGTTCAAGCCAAAAACCATTGATGTCATCAGGTTTGAAGAACCTTACTACCAAATTGACGCGTGTATTCCTATTCTGGCTGAACTTGAAAAGAGTGCTAAAAAACAATTTCAACTGCTTAATTATTTGGTTGCAGCGGCCAACAATCAAGCAGATTGGGAAGGAAACAAAAGAGAAATTCTGCAAGAATCGAATTGTAATTTAAGTCAACTCAATGCTTTAATAGAAAAAGGAATTGTCCTCATTAAAAAGAAGAACATTGACCGTATTCTAGAAGGGCTCATTGCACCCAGTAGCCTACCCACGTTGAGTGAAGCACAACAGACTACTCTGCTTTCTATCCAAGATCAATGGAAACAAAAACCCATCGTTTTGCTCAACGGAATAACAGGAAGTGGAAAAACAGCCGTGTATGCGCATTTGATTGAAGAGCAGCTGCAAAAGGGAAAGCAAGTGCTTTTTTTACTCCCTGAGATTGCATTGACCACACAGATCGTTCAGCGATTAAAAGCCTTATTTGGAATACGTGCAGGAGTATATCACAGTGGCTACAGTGGAAATGAGCGTGCTGAAATATGGAGTAAAATCATTACCCATCAACCTGGTGAGTACGATATCATCATCGGTGCAAGAAGTGCTATTTTTCTTCCCTTTGAAAGATTGGGACTCATCATTGTGGATGAAGAGCATGATGCCAGTTACAAACAGCAAGATCCAGCACCTCGCTACCACGGAAGAGATGCCGCAATAGTCCTTTCCCAATTTCACCAATGCCCCATACTATTGGGTAGTGCAACCCCATCTTTAGAGAGTTACAAAAACGCAGATAGCGGCAGATACGGATACGTAGAATTGACCACTAGATTTGGTACTGCCGCTCTTCCTAAGATAGAACTCATCAACCTGCTGGAGGCTCGACAAAAAGACCAAATGCAAGACTCCTTCAGTCAGCATTTAATCCAAAATATTGGCGTTGCACTAAATAACAATCATCAAGTTATCCTATTTCAAAACAGAAGAGGATATACGCCTCAATGGCAATGCCAAACCTGCGGACAAATTACCAAATGCACACGATGTGACGTTAGCTTAACCTACCACAAACGAGATCACCATTTGGAATGCCATTATTGCGGATACAAGACCATTCCGCCCAAGCAATGCAGCACCTGCCATTCAGCAGACTTAAAAATGCTTGGTTCTGGTACTGAAAAAATAGAGGAAGAGATAGCCCATATTTTTCCGGATAAAATTGTTCAGCGGCTGGATGGAGATACCACTCGCAATAAGAATAGCCAAGCTGAAATTGTAGAAAGGGTGATGGATGGTGAGATTGATATTTTGGTTGGTACACAAATGGTGACCAAAGGATTGGATTTTGAGAATGTCACATTGGTTGGGGTTATACATGCTGACAGAC
>JBEISW010000248.1:0-3518 GCA_040375215.1 Crocinitomicaceae bacterium
CGCATCGCGCCAGGGATGGAAGCGGCATCCTTTTGGGGAATAGAGAAGGGGGGGGGCAGGCGTCGACCCGACGGAATGAACCAAAAGATAAAGCGGACAGACCGGGGACCGGGGACGGAGCAAAGCGGAGCCACCGGGCCGGCGCCATGATCAGAGGGATGAAGGCAAGAGGCAATGAGGGAATGAGGTGAAAGCTCAGTATGTTAATGCCTGATATTGAACATCAATGAGCCGATTCGGTAAATGTCTATTTGATTTATCAATTCAATCCTTAATCAAGCAAAAAATGAGGAAAATATATTGGCAAACAATACAATGCGTATCGTAATTAAAATTAATATGCCGCTCCTACGGAGCTGGAATCTAGACCCGATGTCTATTTCTATTAAGATTTCGCTCCTACGGAGCTGGATGCATATAAAAATTCTAGGAAATTAAAATCCTTATTTTCGAAGCTGGATTCTAGACACGATTTTCACTCCTATTAAAATTCCGCTCCTACGGAGCTGGATGCACAAAAAATTCCTTGAGAATTTAAATTCCTCCGTTCCGATGTTCGTTAGAATGACTAGCTTCTCTAGCGAAGCATCGCTACTGTTTCTGTTTCTGTTTCCCGCTCTGAAATGACCACCCTGCAAAGACAGCGAAGCTCGTCTGTGCCCGTCTCGGCAAACCGAGCCACCCTCCTCCCGATGCTTCGGGACTGCTGTGAGGCAGGAGGGGAAATTCTTTACTGTTTCACCACCTGAACCTTGACAGCGAATTGACTGGCCTTTACGGCCATATCCCCTACCCTCACGGTATAGATTCCAGAAGCAAAATCTTCTGTGGTGATGCGGGTTGTGCTGCTAGTAAGCATGATAGCTTTGATCAACTGGCCATTGTTGTTGTAAATCATAGCCATTTGCCCGATGTTCTCTGGGTTGACTTTTAATTCAAAATAATCTGAACACGGATTGGGATAAACTTGCATCGCTTGCGCATTGAATTCACTGATACCCACCGGCGCTGCCTGGGTGTTAAAGGTCCATGGGCCAACCCAATTGCCGTAATTGGTGCCGTCATTGGTTGCTCGAACTTTCCAATAGTAAATTGTTCCTGGTGTCAAGTTGGTCGTACTCTGCGCGCTGGCTGTGGGATAATAATTGATGGGCGTGTTACTGAAATTGATGTCTGTATCCAACATGAAATGATATCCCGTTGCGCCGACATTGTCCGTCCAATTGAAGTTGACCACATTGTAAGCCACGTTATTGGCATTGTTCGTAGGAGCTGTCAAATTGAATGCTTCCAATCCTGCTGTTGTGAATTTCCATGGTCCAACAAATGTTCCCCAATTGGTTCCATCTCCTGCTCTTACCCTCCACCAATAGGCGGTTGCAGGTTGAAGATTGGTCAATGTGGCAGCCAAGGTTATTACCTCTCCTGCGGCGGCAATATTCACAAAATTGATGTCCGTCGCTACTTCCACCTCGTAAGATGCTGCGCCAAACGCTTCAGTCCAACTGATGTTCAGGGTGGCAAAGTTCTGGTTGGTGCTGTTGTTGGCCGGTGCCGCTAAATTGAAAACATCCAACTGCGGTTGATCATCACCCAAATAGCGACAAATGGCGATATCATTTCCTGAATAACCCACGCAAACGATCTTGTTGTCATTCTGTACAACCACATCCCAACACTCATTCAACGTGTTTCCGTTGAATGATGTCATGACTCTGCCGTTGGTATTGAATGAATAATCGGCTTGTAAATCACCAGTGGTCAAAGCACGCAACGTGCCAAATGACTTGGCATTGGCTGTACCTGCCGAACCTGATAAAATGTACTTCCCATCCATGTCAATGGCCATGGCATAGGCAATATCGATATCCGTACTGACATAATAATTGGATGATGAATTGGCGATGGTTCCTCCGCTGGCAATGGTCAATACCCGAAAATCATTGCTGCCCAAATATGAACGCGTGCCAACTAAAATGATATCCTGATTGGCTGTCATTTCCATGGCATAACCATAACAAGCTCCCCCGACTTCAGCATAAGCTACGGCACCGTCAGTTGAAAAAGTATTGTCCATGGTTCCATTGGCCAATACGCGGCATGCCCAGAATTCAGATGAAATGGATGTACTGATGTATTTTCTCCAACCCACAGCAGAGATTTTCCCATTGGGTGCAACCTCCAAATCTTCTACCATGATGGTGCGTTGCAAATCACCAGAAGTAACAGTCGCTGATAGAATTCCAGTGCTGTTAAAGGTAGTGTCCAAATCACCATTGGAAAGATATCGGGCAATGATGGGTTGAGCGATGCTAGATGTTGAAGCGCTTTGACCTCCAATGATGATCTTTCCCGTTAATGCATGGTGTTTGACAACCTTGATTTCGTCTTGTTGATTGGCCACTAAATCAGTGATGATCTTTCCCG
This sequence comes from Crocinitomicaceae bacterium, assembly GCA_040375215.1. GTDB lineage: Bacteria > Bacteroidota > Bacteroidia > Flavobacteriales_D > Sanyastnellaceae > CAMCTV01. The sequence continues at coordinate 2,428 of JBEISW010000248.1, forward strand.
AATTGCCAAAGGTCTCATCCAACAAACCATCAGCCGTTAGTTTTACTATGGCCGCATTCCTGTTGATTCCATCGTCTGAATTTCCCGCCAAGATGAATCCTCCATTGTTGTCCAAGGCTATGCTGTGGACAATATCTTCACTACCCAACTGTAAATCAATGGCTGTGAATCCATTGGTGCCAAAGGTGTTGTCCAATGTTCCATCCTCTAAATATCGCGCAGCAAAAAAATCCTTGCCGGTTGCTGCGAAGTTGATGTAACCCGCAATCACAATCCTACCATCAGATTGGAGAACAACTGCTTTGGCCTCTTCACCCAAATTAGAGAATGAAGTAACAACCTTACCTCCGGTACCAAAACTGGCATCCAAACTTCCTGCAGGTTGAGCCCAACCTGTAATGGCTGCCAAGGACATCAGACAGCTAACAATCACTTTTTTCATCAACAATTATTTTGTATCCAAAGACAATCTTGCGCGTCTGTCAGCATATGGAGAACCAAACCGACACCCCACCAACGGGTCTTTGGAAAAAGTAAAAATAAAACATAAACACCAATGGCCCATAAAGAATGCAAAGGATGGTAGCCGATGCTGCAACGGCATGGGTCAAACATGGGCGTAGCCAAAAGGTGGTCCAAATCGACCAGCATGGTGGCCCACAAAATGAAAAGGCACTTCAGCCAATGTTCTCCACCCCATCGTTTTGCAATAAAAAAGGGGAAAGCAAAATGCAATCCGTAATGAACCATAAAACGCAATACTTCAATCATCGAATCCATACACGGCCTGAATTTCTTTGGCTACCCACGAAATACTGATAAACGTAAATCCCTGAAGAAAGACCAATTGTACTGATTCGCCTGTTATTGATTTGAGCCGCAACCAATTCCCCAGAAGCTGAAAACAATTCAATCCTGTCCAAATGATAAGTTGTATTCCAAAACAACTCATTTTCAGCTTGCATCATCACTGGAAAATGTTTTCCTTCTTGAATCCCAACCGTTTGACATGGGTAACTCAAGGCGCAAGTATCCGACTCATAAACAAAATACACGGTGCCCTGAAAATTGGGATCATTGAAATTGAGCGC
>JBEISW010000287.1:0-2936 GCA_040375215.1 Crocinitomicaceae bacterium
CCAAGAGAGAATCAAATAGGTGCATGGGCATCACCACAGAGCAAACCATTGCATAGCCGTGATGAATTGGAGCGGTTGTTTCAAGAGACAACAGATCGTTTTGCAGGACAAGAAGTTCCTAGACCACCATACTGGGGCGGATACCGCATCATTCCTCATTATTTTGAATTTTGGCAAGGCAGACCAAGCCGATTGCATGATCGATTGGTCTATCAAGTAGATGCGGATTTTGAGTGGTGCAAGATTAGATTAGCTCCTTGAATGGATTGCAATGAATAAATCAAAATTACTCCTTTAGGAGTAGTATTGTTTATTTTATTTGACCGACGTTCGCTTTATGGAAAAAATAATCAAAACAAAAAATACGCAAAAGCATTTATTGTATATCGATGATGCGGAGTTTGCAAGCACCAAACTACAAAAGTGGTGGAGAAGTAATTTGATTATTCAAAGTGGTGATGAGGAATTAGCGCTTCTGAAAAAGGATTCTTTTTGGAAGTGGAATTTCTCAGTGTTAAAAGGTGAAGAAAAATTGTTTTCCATTCGCCCTAAATGGAATGGTGTCATCGAGATACACACAGAGGCAGGAGTAATGTGGAAGCTAACCAAAAAAGGTGGCTCTGATAACAAGATCATTTTGAGCAATGAAGAGGGAAATGAAGTGATGACGCTCGAGAAGCAAGGCAAATGGTGGAAAAGTCGTCCCTATAAAGTAACATTGGAAGACAAAGAGAATTTACCCATACAGGATGATGTCCTGCCTTTAATAATCGTTGCTGCATTGGGACTGATTAGTCAACGTTTTGTTTGGATCATAGTAGCGGTCATGTTTTTCAATATGTTGACCAATCAGTGATGTTCTAGTGGGGCATATCGATATCTTTGCCCAATGACTAACAACAATTCCGAAACCATCTGTGCGCTCTCCACACCACAAGGTGTCGGAGGTATTGCTGTGGTGCGGATTAGTGGTTCGGATGCATTGAGCATCGCACAGAAAATTGTGCGCAAGCCTTTGAATGAAACCAAGATTCGTGAGGCGCAATTCAGAGCGGTGCTCGATGGTGATCAGATTTTGGATGAAGCGGTATTGACCTTTTTTCAAGGTCCCGCCAGCTTTACGGGCGATGATGTGGTAGAGGTAGCGGTGCATGGTTCTCGCTATATACAACAGCGATTGTTGCAGGTTTTGGTGGAGCAAGGTTGTCGTATGGCACAACCCGGAGAATATACAATGCGTGCTTACCTGAATGGTAAGTTGGATTTGAGTCGTGCAGAAGCGGTAGGTGATGTCATTGCAGCAGAGAGTGCGGCAGCGCACAAGCAAGCCGTGCATCAGATGCGAGGTGGATTCTCTCACGAGATTGATGGTTTGCGAGAGAAGTTGATACAGTTTGCGTCCTTGTTGGAATTGGAATTGGATTTTGCAGAGGAGGATGTTGAGTTTGCTGATCGCAGTGCCTTGCAAAAATTATTGGCCGAAATAGAAAAGGTAGTCGTTCGCTTGCGCGAAAGTTTTCGTTTGGGCAATGCCATCAAGCATGGGATACCCACCGCCATTGTTGGAGCGCCCAACGCGGGGAAGTCCACCTTGTTGAATGCCTTGTTGAATGAAGAGCGTGCCATTGTCAGCGATATTGCCGGCACCACACGCGATACCGTAGAAGAGATTTTGCATTTGGGCGGGGTACAATTTCGGTTGATTGACACAGCTGGAATCCGCGAAACCCAGGATACCATTGAGCGCATGGGGATTGAGCGCAGTTGGGAGAAAGCCTCACATGCCGAAATGATTTTGTGGATGGTCGATGGAGGACGTTGTTCTAAAGAACAAATGGAAGCAGAGTGGAAGCAGATACAGGCAGTCCGTAGACCCGAATCACAGGTCCTACTCGTTATCAACAAACAAGATCAGGCCGACGTCATTATTGAATGGGATGCTTGCCCTCAGGTTCGCATCAGCGCCAAGGAGAAACAAGGATTAGAAGCGTTGAAGGCCCAGCTCAGTTCCCATTTTCAGGAAGAGATACAAGGGCAAGACACCATCGTCACCAACGCCCGTCACCACGAAGCTTTGGGACAAGCGTTGCAATCTTTACAAGAAGTACAACGCGGCATGAGTGCCCAGCTCACCAGTGACCTTTTGGCCATAGATATCCGCAACACCCTGTATCACCTGGCCAGCATCACCGGAGCAGTATCGGCTGATGACATCTTGCATTCGATTTTCAGTAAGTTTTGTATCGGGAAGTGAGCTATCATTGAAATGTTCTTTTGGCAGCAATGCCTAACTCTTTAGAATGGATTGGTGAATCTTCCGTAATCTGGTCTTATTATGTATACTGCCCAATACATGTTTTCTCCGTAGGATTCGTTTTCCGCTCTCTCCGTATTATTTTAAATTTCTATTCAATACACTAATCAATAATCGCCTCACGGTTTCCATTTCATCCGCTTTACTCGCTGCTACAAATAAGGTCAGACTGGCAAGGGCTTCATTGCTGATAATGGGCTGTCCGGGATTTGCATACAGTAGTCCATTTCGCTCCAAAAACATCAGAAAGCAAGCAGCAGCAATGCGTTTATTCCCATCCACAAAGGCATGGTTTTTTACCACCAAATAGAGCAGCATGGCTGCCTTTTCTTCAATGGATGGATAAATCTCTTGTTCACCGAAACTTTGTCTGATTTGATTTACTGCGCTATCAAATCCTCCATCTTTTTCTTTACCAAACACACCTGAATTAAATTCAGCACGCATTTTTTCCACAAGCTCTATGTATTCCACCATGGAAGGGTATTCCGCTTTGTTAGTGTGTTTTCCTTTTTCGTCTAACGACTCATGATCGTAGTCGTCCAAAAGTTGTAAGCCCACACTAAATTGATGCAACCATGCATAATTTTCATTGTTTAAGGCTTGATCTTCTATCGCTCGG
>JBEISW010000272.1:0-3104 GCA_040375215.1 Crocinitomicaceae bacterium
TCAAAGAAGTCCAAAGGAATCATTCATCTCATTTCAATCATTTCAGCCGTTGTTGTGGCTTTCGTAACCGCTGCAATGGTATTGGTGATGTCTGCCTTTTATGGAATCGAGAAGTTAGTGGATGATCTTTTCGCTCATTTTGATGCGCCACTTGTTGTTTTGCATACCAACAACAAATTTTTTAGTGAGAATGATTTGCCCATGGCGCAATGGGTTGAAGAAGGTCTGTTGGTGGCCGCTGAACCGATAGTAGAGAACGATGTATGGATCCATTATGGTGATGCAGATGCAGTAGTAACCATGAAAGGTGTGAGCACAACTTATGGTAAGAATAGTGGTATGGATCAACTCTTGCGAATGGGGAGATTTGTACTGGAAGATACAACCCATGTGGAGGTAGTGCCAGGATTGGGAGTTTGCGGTGAGCTGCGAATGGCGGTGGAAGAAGGTCTAGGACAGCGCTATGCTATCCGTGCCCCTATTCCAGGCCGAAAACTTTCCCGATACAAAGAGGATGCCTTTAGGACAATGGATGTGTATAACGCAGGTGTTTTTTCAGCCAATGCGGAGTTGGATGTAAAGTATGTTTTTGTTCCATTGTACAACGCGAGGAAGTTATTGGAGAAACCGGATTCAGTAACCGCAGTGGAATTGTTCCTGAAGGATGAAGGTGAGATGGCTGATTTTCAAGACAGATGGAGCGAAACGCTGGCTCAAAGGGGCTTAAAGTTGGTAAGTAGATTGGAAAAGAATGCGTTGATTTATAAAACAACGCAGTCTGAAAAGTGGGCAACCTTTGCCATCCTGTTTTTCATATTGTTGATTGCCTGCTTCAACATTGTTGCCTCATTATCCATGATGATGATAGAAAAGCGCCAGGATATGTTCGTTTTTCAAGCGATGGGAGCCAATAGAGAATTGGTAAAGCGGATTTTTATTTTGCAAGGAGCTTTGATTAACGCCATTGGCGCATTGATAGGCGTAGCATTGGGTTTGTTCATCTGTTGGCTTCAGATCACTTTTGGTCTGGTGACCATGGAAGGAGCCGTTGTTGAAAGTTATCCCATTGCGGTCGATCCCATATCGATTTTTGGAATTTTCTTGACGGTTTTGACAACAGGTAGCTTGTTTTGCTGGTTAATGGTCAACTTGCTTTGGCGTTCCGTTTCCAAGGCGGACAATTAACATTGTTTTGTGTTCAAATCCCAAGTCATTTTTGATCATTTGGTGATGCTTTATCTAACTTCGTTACATGCAGGAAAGGGCAAGAAAAGGTTTGCGTTGGTTGATGCTATTATTAGGCGTTATTGTTTTCCTTTTAACCATGTTGTCTTCTGTTGTCTGGGTGTATCGTGACGAGATTATTGCGAAGGCATTGGAGGTTTTGAAGCAAGAATTAACGGCACCTGTTTCTTATGAGCATGTTGATGTGTCCATTTGGACATCTTTTCCACTGCTCGCCATCAACTTTCAGAAATTGGAAATGGCAGACGCAAGTGATCACAAGAAAGCATTTATTTCCGTTGAGCAATTTTCTCTGGCTTTCAATTGGATTGATGCATGGAAGGGAAATTACCATGTTCACCAATTGAAGTTGATAGGGGGTGAGGTGAACATGAGAAGGGACCGGCTTGGCCGACCCAACTGGGACGTCTTTAAGCAAAAACCATCGGCACCTAGCGATGTGTCCATGCGTCTGGAAAGCATCATTTTCAAAGAAGTGAAATGGAGTTTTGAGGATGTTAAAAGTCACTATCATCAGATTGTTTTTTGGGACAACTTGAAGGTAAAGGGTGATTTCTCTGCAAGTGAGTCCAATTTATCAGTGAATGCAAAAGGTTCATGTGAGAAAGTAACAGCAGAAGGTAGACGTATCATAGAGCATTTGCCGTTTGAATGTTCTGGAGATGTGTCATACAACCAGTATAAGAGCGTTTTGTCCCTCAAACAAATTGAGTTAGAGGCGTTAGATGCACCCATTCAAGGTGATGGTTGGATTGATTTTCAAAAAGAAAAGTGCCGTGTTCAAGTCAGTGCAGATAATGTAGAGGTGCAGCAATGGGTAAAAAATATGCCAGGATGGATTTCTGAAGTGCTTCGTTCCTATGAACCAGTTGGCACTTTTCAAATGCAAGGTTTAATAGAGGGGTCTTGGGAAAGTCCTAGCATATCGGCTTCATTGAATTGGAAGGAGGGATCTGTTAAAGAACCGCAATCAGGCGTGGAATTGGAGAATGTCGATCTTCAACTGAAATATGACTTGAAAAGAGGACAAGACGTATGGAGAGTGGATCACCTAAATGCCACTTTGGCCAATGGTCAATGGAAGATCAAAGGGGAAATTAAGAATACGCTTAAACCCCAGTTGGACTTGGATGTGGAGATGCATTCAGGGATTCAAGAGGTGGTGGATTTTTTAAAATGGGATTCATTGTTGAAGTCCAATGGCCAATTGGATTTTAAGGCCAATATTTTGGGTAAATGGAATCCGGAAGACAGCATTTGGCGTTGGGAAGATTGGAAGGCTGAGGGAAATGTATCCATCAAAGCGGATGAGTTTCAGTGGCATTCCATGCCTCATCCCATTCGCGATGTCCAAGCACTTTTGCAATTGCATGAGGACAATGCAATTCTACATCAATGTTTGGCCAAGTATCAAAACTCTGATATTGATATTACGGGACAGTGGCATCAAGCTGTAGCTTGGATGCTTAATCCGGAACGTGGAATTGATGCGTCAGTTGTATTAAAGAGCAATCACATTCAAGGCGAAGACTTTATTCAATCTGAAGGGTCTGGCTTTGGATTGCCTTCATTTACCAATCTTCAACTGCAATGTGAAGTGGATGAATTTGATTACAAGCAGTTTGAAGCTAAGAAATTCAAAACCAATTTATCCGTTCAAGAAGGATTGATCAAAGCGGAAAATTTCCATTGGGAATTGGCTGAAGGGAAATTAAATGGAGAATTGGAGTTGTTTGCCAATGAGAAATCACAACAATGGGAAGTGGATCTCAATGCTCGTATTGAAAAGGTGAATTTACCCAAGCTGATGACATTGTTCAATGATTTTGGGCAATCGGCAATAAGGTCAGATCAGTTAA
>JBEISW010000300.1:0-2803 GCA_040375215.1 Crocinitomicaceae bacterium
GAGCAAGTCATGAAGTTTGAGGATAGTCAATTAGAAGCCAAGTACCCTGCCTTTAGGATGTTGATGAATGAATACAGAGACGGTATTTTGTTATTTGAATTAACTGATCAAAAAGTTTGGTCCAAGGCAGTTAAAGATACCGCTGGTCTAAGAGCATTTCATGAGCTAAGAAAAAACAATTACATGTGGTCTGACAGAGCGCAAATCGCTGTATTCACATGTGAAAACAGCAATTACAGCAAAACAGTTCGTGAAATGCTAGAATCAGGCGAGTATCCAATTGAATCCATTGAGTCTGAAATCAATTTGGACAATCAACCACATGTGACTTACGATACAGGTATTTATGCTGAAGAGGATCGCCCATTGTTAAAAATGATGGATTGGAAAGGCAATGGTAAAATCAATGCCAAAGACATTGATGTCAATGGCAAATTTGTTGTGGTGAAAGTTATTGATTTCATACCTGCTGGACCAAAGAAATTAACCGAAGCCCGAGGCGTAATCACCAGTGACTATCAAAATTACCTGGAAGAATCTTGGATTGATTCTTTGAAGAAGGAGAAAGAAGGGAAAATCAATATCAACAAAGATTTATTGTATTCCATCCACTAATGAGGTTGTTCCAATGTATAATGCTAATTTCTTTTATTTCCTGTGGTTTAACAGGAAACAAGGAAGTAATATTGGCACAAGTGGGGGACGAAAAATTAGACCAATCTCTTCTTTTGTCTCAATTGCCTCAAGGGTTAAATGCATCAGATAGTACCGAATTTTGCAAAGCTTTCATTCAACAGTGGGTGCAGGATGAAGTTCTAAAACTTGAAGCTGAAAAAATTACAGCACCTGCTGATTTGGATGTAAAAGTTGAGCGATTTAAAAATCAACTGCTTGTTCAAGAATTAAGAGAAAAGGTAATTGCTGAAGGAATTGGTGATAATCAAAATTTGAATAAGGATACCAATCAGATAGATATGTCTGAAGCGGTATTGTTAGAAAGTAGGAAATGGAAAATTTGGCAACAATACCAAATTGAGGTACTGAAAAAATACGAAGCTGAAGGATTAATTAAAAAACCATGAATAAGATGAAGAATTTATTAGTGCTGTTGCTCTCATTGATGGTTCAAACGTTGTTGTTTTCTCAACCTACTTTGAAAACGGTTGACGAAATTATTGGAGTTGTAGGAGATGAGATAATTCTAATGTCAGATTTGGAAAATGCCTTAGTTGAAACGTATAAAGGAAAGCCTGCTCCCATTGAGGCAAGATGTCAAGCATTTGAAAATCTGCTGTATCAAAAGCTACTACTGCACCATGCAAAAGTGGATAGCGTTGAAGTGGATGATAGTGAAGTTCAATTGCAAGTGGATAAGCGCATCAGTTATTTTGTCCAAATGTTGGGCTCAGAAGAAGCGTTTGAGACCTATTATGGTAAAAGCATTCCCGTTTTAAAGGAAGATTTTTTTGACACCGTTAAAGATCAGTTGCTTATTGAAAAAGAACAGCAAGAGGTAACTAAAAATTCCATTACTACCCCTGCAGATGTTCTCAAATATTATCAAGAGCAACACAAGGACTCAATCCCACTCATTCCAGAACAACTGGGTTATTCACAAATAGTCTTTGCTCCAAAAATTAGAGAGAAAGAAATTACGCAAGTTATACATCACCTTGACTCTATTAGAAATGACATTATTGCGGGAAGGACTTCTATGACTTTGCAATCCGCCAAATGGAGTGAAGATCCTGGAAGCAAATACAAAGGCGGTTGTTATCCATTACAAAAAAGAGGGACATTTGTCCCTGAGTATGAAGCGGCTGTTTACAATACGGACGAAGGAAAATTCACCCCTGTATTCAAAAGTGATTTTGGTTATCATTTTGTCAAAGTGATCGAAAAACGTGGCGATTATTATGAGACGTGCCATATCTTAATGACACCCAAAGTAAAGGACAAAGATTTAGAAGTAGCTCATCAATTGGCGGATAGCGCTTATCTGCAGTTAAAAAATCAATCCGTAACTTTCAAGGAAGCTGCATTGCGTTATAGCTCAGATGAAGAAAGTAAAAACCAAGAAGGCCAGGTCATGAGTCCTGTTACCGGAGGCCTGAAGCATGAAATAGGAAACTTGGATCCTGAAATCAATTTGATCTTGAGTCGGATGAAACCAGGCGAAATTTCAGAACCTATTTTATCTACTACAGCTGATGGTGCAAAAAGATATGTAATATACAGACTGGATGATCGAATCAATGCTCACAAGGCCAATCTGGATTTGGACTATGAGATTTTTCAAAATGCAGCCACATCAGAAACCAAAAGAAAGGCAACAGACAATTGGGTAAAATCCAAACTGAATAGAACCTATATTCAAACAGATGAAGAATACCGTTCATGTGAATTTGAGTTCATTTGGTTAAATAACAAATAAAAGAATGTCAGAAGTTGAAAATTTAAACAAGCTAAGGGCCCAATACAAAGACCTACAGCAAGAAGTATCCAAAGCCATTGTTGGACAAGATGAAGTAGTAAAATACGTCCTCATTTCAATTTTCAGTAATGGCCATTGTTTGTTGGTAGGAGTCCCTGGTTTGGCCAAAACATTATTGGTCAATACAATTGCCCAAACGCTCGGGCTCTCGTTTAATCGCATTCAGTTTACGCCAGATCACATGCCTTCAGATATCGTGGGTTCAGAAATCCTCGACGAAAACAAGCAATTTAAATTCATCAAAGGCCCAATTTTTTCAAATCTGATTCTAGCAGATGAGATCAATAGAACTCCGCCAAAAACACAAGC
>JBEISW010000125.1:0-6563 GCA_040375215.1 Crocinitomicaceae bacterium
AATGAATAAGATACTATATTCCCAATTTCCGTAAACCATAGCAGCCCCTATGGCACTGATGGACCAGCCGCAGGGTAAAAATCCATTGATTAATCCTTGTAGAAAATGCTTGGGCAATGGTGAAATCGGAATGGTTTTTTGCAATTGATTTCTCACCGGAAAAAGTAAACGACCCAACCTTTTTTGAAAGGAAGGGATCCACCCAAGAATAAAAATGATTCCGCCAAAAATGCTGAGTCCTTGTTGCCAACCCATTCCCTTTGCAGTGCTACCTATGAATAGAAATGCAAAGAGCATGGACATGTATGCCAAGGCTCTGCCGCTATGATGCAATGCTATTCGTTGTTGATTGGGATGATTTTGTGCACCATGCATGGCCATGATTAAAGGTCCACACATTCCAAAGCAATGAAAACTGCCAGCAAGCCCGAGTGCAATTCCAGCCAGTGCAACTTGCCAAAATGCTACTTCACCCATACCTCTTTTTCTTGGTAAAAATTCCTGTCTGCAACTTTCCAACTTATTTTCAATTTATACCTTGCAGGTTGGAGCGCAACGGCTATTGAATTTTCCTGGGTTTTGAAGATTTTGTCTTTGTTCTCATCTGAGGCGCAATATATTTCCACATCTTTCTCTACCTTGTTTGCGTTTGATGGGAATATAATTTGTACTCCATTGCTTGTATTTTTGCAGATTACGAATTGATTTTCGTTTCGAACATTTTTGGCGGCATCTATTTTGTTTTGATGCAATTGTTCTTTTTTATAATAGTCAGTGGTTACCAGCTCATAGTTTTCTTGAGTTGATTTATATACCAACGTGAGAATCATAGCGGCAAATCCGATATAGACCCATGTTATTTTCCAGCCCCAGTTCATGCTTAAGTTTTATTGGTGTGGTGCGATGAAGTTGATGTTATCGGATCCAATCTTTTCTCCTTGACTCCAACACTCCATTTTCCATTTGTTTTTTTGTTCGGGAATCGCATTAGCAGGAACTGTCAGGAAAAATTCGGCGTCCATGCTTGATGCGGCGGGTATCACGACTTTCTGTTTTCCTATCCACCGTACAGACCCAACTCGATCTTTTAATTTCAAGTCAATGGGTAAGTCGTGTTCTGTTTTATTGATGAACTTGATATTGTACAAATTACTGATACTGCCATCTGTTTCGGTGGTGAATAATGTTCCTCTAGCTCTAATAATACTCATCCCTATGTCAGAGCGTGTAGTGAGCAAGACGATTTCCAAGGCGATGATGAGCATGAGAATGATGCTGTATCCAATCATGCGCGGGGTAACTTTCCATTTTTCTTTGGTTTGTACACCTTCCTCAGAGTCATATCTGATCAATCCTTGTGGAAGATTGACACTGTCCATGATGTGGTTGCAAGCATCAATACAAGCGGTACAATTCACGCACTCCAATTGCGTTCCATTTCTGATGTCAATGCCTGTGGGACATACTTGAACGCAGGCCTTGCAGTCAATGCAATCTCCTTCACCTTCTGATTTTCCTTTGTGTGCTTTGTGACGTGGTTCACCCCTGACGTGGTCATAGGTGACAACAATACTTTTTTTGTCCAATAGTACGCCTTGCATCCTTCCGTACGGACATACAACCAAGCAGACTTGCTCTCTGAACCAAACGTAAACAAAGAAGAAGATAAGCGTGAAAATAATCATCAATATAAAACCACCAATGTGATTTGAGAATGGCTCATTGACCATGGACCAGAGTTTATCTGTTCCAATGACATAGGCCAAAAATGTATTGCCCACCAAAAAGGAAAAGAGCAAAAAGAGGATGTACTTGAAGGCTCGCTTTCGGATTTTCTCTGAATTCCAACTCATCTTTTTCAATGCCCGCTGTTGCGCTGCATCTCCATCGATCCAATATTCAATTTTGCGAAATACCATTTCCATGAAAACGGTTTGTGGACAAACCCATCCGCAGAATATACGGCCATAGATTACTGTAAAAAGAGCAATGAAAACAATAAAGGATAACATGCCCAAGACAAAAATGAAAAAGTCTTGTGGCCAAAAACGCACACTGAACAAAACGTATTTTCTCTCCAAGATGTCAAACATGAATAGTGGAAGTCCACCTATTCTGACAAATGGAAGAGAGAAGAAAACAAGCAAATAGGCGTAGCTCAAATAGCTACGCCAATTGTAGTATTTTCCGTGTGGTTTTTTGGGATAAAAAAACACCCGATGTCCTTCCTCATCAATATGAGTGACATGGTCTCTAAATGATTCGTCCATGAATTATCTCAACGCTGTTTGTAAAGTATCTGTCAAAGGTTTGTTCACTGTGCTTGTATCCGCTGTATTAGCCTGGTACAAGGTTCCCTCGGGGACTTTAGCACCAGGAGGATTTGATCCTTGGAGGCTGAGTATGTATGAGGCTACTTGTGCGATTTGAGAAGCGGAAATGTCTGTTTTCCAAGATTTCATTCCCGTTCCTTTGATCCCGTATTTGATGGTTTTGAAAAGGTCTTTGATGTCTCCACCATTTTTCCAATAAGCATCGGTCAAATTGGGTCCTACCTTTCCTTCTGCCATTGTTCCATGACAAGCGACACAGAGTGATTGAAAGGTTGCGGCTCCAGCTTGGATGTCAGTTTGGTTGTCTAAAAGAACAACGTTCTTTTCATTTACAGCTTCTTTCTGTGTGGCCTGATAAGCTGCAATGTCCAATGCTGCTTGGTCCATCTGATTCTGATATTCTTTTAAACTACTGGGCCCGCTTCCTCCCAAGTGGTAGTAGCCCATGTAAATTATGGCTACTACAATGGTGATGTAGAACCCGTATTTCCACCATGGTGGTAAACTATTGTCCAGTTCTCGTATTCCATCATATTCATGATCAGTCATGATGGTTTCCTCTTCAGCAATATCAACGGACTTGTTGAACCATTTCCAGAATTTAGATTCTTGAGTGGATGTTTCCAATGTTGGTTCCCATGCCTCATATTCAGATGGTTTTTCCGTCAGTTTTCGGATTTGTTGTGCATAGTAGAGGACAACCAATGCTTCCACCAAAACGATAAAGGCCAGTGCATTCATGGGTGTATTACCCAAACCATGGTGAACCATTTCGCCTAACATTTTGCCTGAATCGGTTATACCAAATAGGAACATCAGCACACCACCTTGTTGGAATGTTTTTTGTCGCTCTTCTTTCATCTTTCTGATTTTATCTTTTGACAATGCGATGAAGACACGCTGAAATTGATAAATGAAGAACAAGAGTAAAATGGCAATAAAACACAACAAATAGAATACAGGGCTTTGGTACGGGCTTTCTGTAATTTTTGCTGCTCCTGCTTTGCTTCCGGCAAACAATTGTGCACTGCTAAAGAAGCCAATTAAAATGATGATCAAATTTTTCATATTAATGTTCCAATGGAAGGTTACTTTTTTCTTCTATATCAGACTTGCGCAATCTGAAGGTGCTATACAATACAAATGCAAATACAGCGGCAAAAAGGAATAATGAGATCATGGGGTAGATGCTTACGTTCTCTATGGTTTCAAGGTAGGTTCTGAATTTCATTTGCTGGGTTCATTGGTTGGGATCATGATGTCGGTGCCCAAGCGTTGCAAATAGGCAATCATGGCAATGATCTCATGGTTGTTTTGCAAGCCCTCTTCTCCAAGGAGCAAATTCTTTTCGTCCTTCTTGAGATCTTCATAGATGGTGTTGGCTTGTTTCATGGCCAAAGCTTCTCCATTGTTTACCTCGTCTTGCGTATAGGGAACACCCAGTGTAACCATGGCTTCCATTTTGGCTTTCAATGAGGCCAAGTCGATCTCATTTTCAAACATCCATGGGTATGCTGGCATAATAGAGCCTGCGCTGATGCTGCTGGGATCCATCATGTGGTTGTAGTGCCAACTGTTCATGCGGCGCAGTTTGTCGGTTCCTTCACGTGCTAGATCTGGGCCAGTTCTTTTTGAACCCCATTGGAAAGGATGATCATAAACAAACTCCCCAGATTTTGAATATTCACCATAGCGTTCTGTTTCTGAGCGGAAGGGCCGAACCATTTGTGAATGACAGGTGTAGCAACCTTCACGCACGTATAGGTCTCTACCCAGAAGTTCTAAGGGTGTGTAGGGTTTGACGCTTGCGATGGTGGGGATATTCTCTTTGATCATGAAGGTAGGAATCATTTCAATTAATCCGCCAATTGCAACCATGACCAATGCCAATACCAGCATGGTGATGGGTTTGCGTTCGATGATTCTGTGCCAATGCTCTTGGCCTTTTAATACAACTTTCTTGGGCAAGGCTGGAGCTTGTGCTTCCTCCTCTGCAAGGAAGTCACCTTGCTTGGCAGTCTTCCATAAGTTGACAACCATGAGTATCGCTCCGGTAAGGTAGAGTAGTCCACCCACTGAACGTACCGCATAGAAAGGACGCATGAATTTTACCGTATCCAAGAATTGATATTGCAATTGACCTTCAGGCGTGAACTCTTTCCACATAGAGCTTTGCATCCAACCTGCCCAATACATGGGAATGGCGTACAATAAAATACCCAAAGTGCCAATCCAGAAATGCCATGATGCCCATTTTTGACTGTACAGTGAAGTGCGCCACATTCTTGGGATCAACCAATACAACACCCCAAAGGTTAAAAAGCCATTCCAGCCCAATGCGCCAACATGCACGTGTGCGATGGTCCAATCGGTATAGTGCGAAATGGCATTGACATTTTTCAAAGAAAGCATGGGGCCTTCAAATGTTGCCATGCCATAAGCTGTTACCGCAACCACCATGAACTTTAATACAACATCCTCTCTTACTTTATCCCATGCGCCGCGCAAAGTCAATAGTCCATTGATCATCCCTCCCCACGAAGGAGCAATCAACATGATGGAGAATACAGTGCCCAATGATTGGGCCCAATCGGGAAGTGAAGTGTACAGCAAGTGATGAGGACCAGCCCAGATGTAGATAAAAATCAAAGCCCAAAAGTGGATGATGGATAAACGATAAGAGTACACAGGACGATTGGCCGCTTTGGGGATGAAGTAGTACATGATTCCCAAGTAAGGTGTCGTTAAAAAGAAGGCAACAGCGTTGTGCCCATACCACCATTGCACCAGGGCATCTTGCACACCGGCATAGAATGAATAGCTTTTTAATAGGCTTACTGGCAATTCAATACTGTTCACAATGTGCAACATGGCCACTGTAATCCATGTGCCGATATAAAACCAAATGGCTACATACAAGTGGCGTTCGCGACGTGTCAAAATGGTTCCAAACATGTTGACTCCAAATACAACCCAAATCAAGGTGATGAGAATGTCGATGGGCCATTCCAATTCAGCATATTCCTTACCCGTGGTGAATCCCAAGACCAAGGTCAAAGCGGCCAAAACAATGATGAACTGCCAACCCCAAAAGTGGATGGCTGAAAGTTTATCACTCCACATGCGCGATTTGAGCAGGCGTTGCAGAGAGTAATAAACTCCCATGAAAATGCCGTTTCCTACAAAGGCAAAAATCACCGCGTTGGTATGCAAAGGACGCAAGCGACCATAGGTGGTTTCTGCCATGTTAAAGTTGAGAACAGGAAACACCAATTGCAAGGCAATGAGCACACCCACTGTCATGCCGATGGCACTCCAAAATGCAGTAGCAATGGCAAATTGTTTGACGATTTTGTTGTCGTAGTAAAATTTTTCAAGTTGTTGATTTTCCATGTGGGATAGATTTGGATTCTTGTTGGATGGTATCATCATGCAGCATTCTCATGGCGGGCGTTTCAACATCGTCCCATTGCCCTGCCTTAGTTGCTCTGATAAAGAACAACAGAAAGAGCCCAGCAACGGGGAGACTACAACCGATCAATAGATAAAATGCACTCATGAAGAATAGGTTTATTCTAATTCTTCAAAAGTATTGGGCCAAAAAAGTAGAAGAGATGAGTGAGGTCAAGACCAAGGTTGATATTGGTCATTTTTTATAAACCTCTTGATTGGAAAATGACGGTGTTGTGCCGCTGGTGAAAAAATGCTCGTTGATTTTTAGTTCAATGGCCGCGATATTTTTGAATAAGCTATTTTAATTGCCGAGTGAATTCATCAGGCGATAAGATGGGAATCAATGCTTGGTTGTAGTCCCTTCGATTACGGGTAATTAAACAGTCGATATCTTTTATGGAATAGGCACTTTGCAACTGCAGCGCATCTTCAAAATCCTTTTGCCGCGATTGAAGTCCTTTTTTGATCATGTCTTTGTTGATGGCAATGATGTTGAGGTAATCCAATACGGATAGCATTATTCTTCTCAGTTTTTTGTCATCCATGTATTGCTGTAACATATAATGTGTCGTGGCCATGGTATGAGCGGACGTGTAAAGTTGGATTTGCTTTTTTTCAGCGTGCTTAAAAATGGAAATCGCGTGTTTACTAAAGGGGCGTCTATCAGCGATTAAATCCAATAGAATATTGGTATCAATGAAAATCTTTTTCATAAGTATTTCTTTTCCAAATATTCACGTATGGCTTTTTTTTCATCAAAATTCTTGGGTAGTTTTA
>JBEISW010000100.1:0-7537 GCA_040375215.1 Crocinitomicaceae bacterium
AAGTAATTGGCTTTCATAAAAGCATTGGGCGTGCTAAAAGTAGGTCCAAGCAGTTGTAGGCTGTTGGTTGGGTCAGAGAACAAAAAGAAGTCTGATCCACGGAAGTATCGGTACTCCATCAATCTTAAACTTTTTTTGTTCAAATAAGTTCCAGCATATGCGGCCCATTCGCCTTCACCTAGTATGGGTAGTCTGAATTTCTGACGGACAGAAATTTCGACATAATCAAAGTTAACTTCACTGCGTCCAATATTAGGTACTCCTTTTCGGTAGGTAAAGAAGATTTCTGGATTGCGGTTGGGTAAATAGAATTTTTTACCTTGACGTCGGTAGTATTTTTGACCAATTCTGTATTGTAGTAAAAGACTAATTTCAGATTTTAAGTAAGCTTCAAAATCAACAGGCGTGTTGTTTTCTCCAAAAACTTGACCCGACCAATTGTCCTGCTTTAATGTATTGATGGGCAGTTGGCGCATGTAGCTTAAACTGAGTTCACCAAAGAAACCAGCAGCCAATTCCATTCTTTGCGCAATGGTTATACCTTCCCGTTTGACAAAGTTGCTTCTGCTGAACATTGTCGCCAATGAAGCGTATCCATTAATTTGTTCATACAGATTGGTCACCTGCACACTGGTTCTCATGTACTTTTCCGGTTTGTAGTCCCAGTTGCAACGGACGTCGGCTCCCAAATCTTTATTAGCTATACCATAACTTATTCGTCCATTCAAAGAAATTCTATTCTTTGGATTGATTTCTTTAGAAACAGAACCGCCAAACACATGTCGGTAACCACCAATTCCCCAAAAGTTCATTTGTGAAATCAATGGGTTAATGAAATAGCTGTATCCTTTGAATGAGTTCTTAAAGCCCATGCCGTTTAAGGTTACATCCCAAAAAGAAACTTCATTGTACAATGAATCTCTAATTTGTTTGTAACGCGGGCTCATGTATTTTTCTTGCACGCTATCGCAAAAGGATTGGTAGGCAGTTTCAATGGAGTCCAAAGCAAACCGGCGTTCACCATGCCAAAAGTCGTCATCTTTTTTCTCAGCATCATCGGCAAATGTTTGTACTTCCAATCCAATCTTTTCTTGAGATTCCAGCAGTTGTGGCTTGTCAAAATTCAATTTCGTTTTTCCGATAATGGTATCTTGATTTTCAATGATGACGTAATGGATAGACCGACTTTCAGGGAGGGAAAGGTTTTGCCATTGCATGAAATCTTCCTCAAATTCAAAACTTTGATAATAGGTTAATGCACGCGGAGTGAATTGGTATTTTGTTTTTTCAATGTTGAAAGTGGAATCTTGAATCCAAATCTGCCCATTGATCAAAGCTTCTTTTTTTACGATAGGTTGTATTTGAATGCAATAGACATTACCTCCTTTTCTTTCTTGAACATCAACGATATTGTATTTGTAGGTAGCCTTTCCTAGAGCGGAGAAAGGCGAGGGGATAAGCTTTTGCGAGACTTTGGGAACATTCAAGTGGTGGTCCAATAAGTCAAATTCGCTAAGCGCATCGCGGGATTCGTAGCTGTATGGGTCTTCCCAACGATCACGATCAGACCAGATAGCCTTTTCACCGTAATTGAATCCTACGCTGAATCCGGCAGCATCAATCCAAGGTCTATACGGGGTGTATTTTTTATAGCCGTGAACATTTTCATGGTATTTGCCATTGGAAGCAAATTGATAATTGGAAGCAAACTCAGAGAGCCATTGTTGTCTGAATTCAGGAATGGAATCTTTAATAAACCGGTAAGCAGGGCTGTGCAGTTTGGCATATTCAAGAGAGTCACTTCTTTTGTAGAGCCGAGGAAATCGTTTTCTCCAAAACAATTCCCACTTGGTAGTGTCTATCCCTTTTTCAATTTCTTCTTGGGCTTCTTTTTGAGCAGAGTCAGATACTGCATCTTCACCTTTTGGGACAATGGCAGGACCTTGTACACTGACACGCTGGTATCCATCGAGCGCGATGGTAGGATTGTTCTTTTTGTTTTGGGTGTGTTTCTCTTCAGCCTTTTCCATCAAGTATTTGGCAAAGTCGCTTCGGTTGCTGCTGATGTTTAGGCCATTGAGCATGAGATTATCATCTTCCAATTGGATGTTGATGATGATTTCTGTTCGACCAAGTTGAATGACCTCAGCATGATCCTTAAATCCAAGGGCTTTGCATTTTAGGCTGTACTTTCCTTCATTGGCTTTGAGTTCAAATTCACCATTGCCGTTGGTGATGTCTCGTGCCCATTGATTATTGTTGGCCTCTAACCATACATAAGCACCTGGAATGGGATTTCCCTTTGCGTCTTTTACGTCTCCGCGTATCCATGCCCCTTGCATGCTCAAACTAAACGTGAGCATGACAATAAAGGTGATGGAGAAAAATCTCATGGGTGCAAATTTAAATGAGGTTCAATTTGTAATCTGATAATTTATGATAATCAGTTGGCGGGATTGTCTTAATTTCATCACAAATTACTTCTTTGATGATCAGTCAGACATCTTTTCAACCCACTCGCCGCGAATGGACCTTTGTCTTTCTTGCGGGATTGATGATTACCAATGCTGTGACAGCGGAATTGATCTCTAGTAAACTCATTGATATTCCCTTGCAATTCAATTTAGGCGATTGGCAATTTGGACCATTCACCACAATAGTTGGTGTTTTGCCTTGGCCCATTGTTTTTATTTTAACTGACTTGTTGAATGAGTTTTATGGTGAGAAGGCTGTGAAGCGTTTGTCCTGGATTACAGCAGTTTTGATTGGTTATTGCTTTTTATTGGTTTACGCGTCTTTGCAAATTCCAGCATCCACTTTGGTTAGTGGTTCAGGTTTGGCAAGTGATAAGGAATACAACTTGATTTTTGGTCAAGCGCCTTGGATCATCTTGGGAAGTATTTGTGCGTTCATTGCCTCGCAGTTATTGGATACTACTGTTTTTCATTGGATTAAAAACAAAACGGGTAATCGTTACATCGCTTTGCGGAGTACAGGCAGCACGGTGATATCGCAATTGATTGATTCCATAGTTGTCCTCTACATAGGTTTTGTTATTCCTGGAAAGTTAACCATGGCAGAGTTTTTCAAAATTGTTCCTGTCAATTATTCGCTGAAACTGCTTATAGCCATTGCGCTGACTCCTGTTATTTACCTAGGACATTGGCTCATGCGGAAGTGGTTGAGTACTGCAGCATAAAATGAAAGTGGTCCTTATAGAAGACCGTTTTTTCATTGGTTGTTATTAAAGTCTATTTTAGGAAATGGCTTCCACCCTCAATATTTCAGGAACCGCGGATTTGATGCTGCTTTCAACGCCTGCCTTCATGGTCATGCTGCTCATGGAGCAACTGGTGCAGGCTCCGGTAAGTTCAACCAATACCGTCATGTCATCGCTGATATCTACCAAAGTGATTCCACCTCCATCTGCGGCCAAGTAGGGCCTAATGTTTTCAAGGGCCACATCAATGCGGGCCATCAATTGCTCTTTATTGCTCACGGGGTTCACTTTTTTTTCTGAAAGGCAACATGCGCAATTCCCGCTCAAAGTTTCCAATCATCTCGTCAAAATAATAATGCGCAGGGTTGTCTTCATTGATTACAGCAGGACGACCCACATCACCAGCTTCACGAATAGATTGAATCAATGGAATGTGAGCGATGCAAGGAAGCCCATAATCATCCGCCATGTTTTTTGCGCCATCTTTTCCAAAGATGTATTGGCGGTCATCAGGCTCGCCTGAAGGACTGAACCAAGCCATATTTTCAACTACTCCCAAAATGGGCACATTGATCGCAGGTAAATTGAACATGGCAACGGCCTTGGTCGCATCTATCAGCGCAACAGGCTGAGGTGTGCTTACAATGAGTGCAGCAGTTAATGGTATATTTTGAACGATGGAAAGATGAACGTCACCTGTTCCGGGAGGAAGGTCAAGGATTAAATAATCCAAAGGACCCCAATGGGCATCATTGACCATCTGTGTTAAAGCTTTGGTGGCCATTGGGCCTCTCCAAACCACAGCTTGATTCAAATCCGCAAAGAATCCTATGGACAAAACCTTTACCCCATATTGTAAAATAGGCTCAAGCTTTGAATGTCCATCAACGTCTATGAGTTTTGGTTTTTCATGCTGCAAATCAAACATCAATGGAGCAGATGGTCCGTAAATGTCTGCATCCAAATAACCAACTGAATAACCTTTTTTTGCAAGGCCACATGCGAGATTGGAGCTGATGGTTGATTTACCAACGCCACCTTTCCCGGAAGTAACAGCGATGATATTTTTAACGCCAGGTAATACCTTCCTTAAGTCGCCTTCTCGCTCATCGCCGCTGATGGAGATGACATCTACATTGACTTTGAATTCAAACCCAAGCGTTCGTTGTATGGCAAAAATCACAGCCTCCTTCATTCGCATTTTTGAATGCATCGCCGGATTGGACACTTTGACTTGTAGATCAATTTGATTTCCTTCAGAGGAAATAATATTGACCAGGTTTAAAGTAACGATGTCTTTTTTTAACTCAGGTTCTTGCACCGTTGAAAGGGCATCAAGAATGGCTTGCTTACTCACACTCATGCTGCAAAATTAAGAGGATTGCTTCCAAAACAAATCATTAAAATTGGAAGTATATAAAGGTTTGTTCTTTTCCTGCGAATAAGAGAATAGCAATCATCAATACATAGTAAAATCCCCAACGCAGCACACGTGGCTTTTGTAGCAACAAAGTTTCCAAAGCAAAGCGATTTCGTCTGCCCATCCATTCCAAAAGGAAAAAGAAACCAATGGCCAAAAACATAAATAGGGGTCGTTGTGAGGGCATTGAGAATAGGGAGGTAGAGAATATTTCTCCGCAAATAGAAAGAGCTTGGGAGATATTTTCAGAGCGGAAAAATACCCATGCAATCATCGTGATGAAAAAGGTCACTCCCATTTGAAAGATTTCCTTGATATTGGGCAATATTGTGTTTTCTGCAACTATGGATATGTTGTTTCTATTGTTGTTGGTGAGCAACAACGGAAGGAAATAAAGGGCGTTTAGAAATCCCCAAGCGATGAAGGTCCAATTGGCTCCATGCCAAAAACCCGAAACAATGAAAATGATGAAGGTATTCCGCACTTGCATCCATTTTCCACCTTTGCTACCTCCTAGAGGAATGTACAAGTAATCTTTGAACCAAGAGGACAAAGAAATGTGCCATCTTCTCCAAAACTCTGCGATGTCTCGAGAGAAATAAGGGTAATTGAAGTTGCGCAATAACTCGATGCCAAAAAGTCTGGCTGTACCCAATGCAATATCACTGTAGCCGGAGAAATCACCATAGATTTGAATGGTAAAGAAAAATGCTCCTACCAAGAGTGTGCTGCCGGATTGATCCGCAGAATCGTTGAATATCATATTGGCATAAAATGCACAATTGTCAGCAATAACAACTTTCTTGAATAAACCCCAAAGTATTTGCCTGAGACCATCAACGGCTTGACTGTAATTGAAAATTCTCTTTTTCTCAATTTGGGGAAGCAGGTGAGTAGCGCGCTCGATGGGACCAGCCACAAGCAATGGGAAAAAACTAACGAAAACTGCATAGTTGCCAAAGTTGCGTGAAGGTTCTATTCGGTTGTAGTATATGTCCACAACGTAAGAGAGTCCATGAAAAGTGTAAAATGAAATACCTACGGGCAAAATGACTTGAAGGGTCCAAAAATCAACATGCCATCCGA
This sequence comes from Crocinitomicaceae bacterium, assembly GCA_040375215.1. Taxonomy (GTDB): domain Bacteria; phylum Bacteroidota; class Bacteroidia; order Flavobacteriales_D; family Sanyastnellaceae; genus CAMCTV01. The sequence continues at coordinate 5,727 of JBEISW010000100.1, forward strand.
TGGATTGCAATGACAGTTGAAGGTTTTCTGCAAAGAAATTGTAGTATTTGAAAACTCCTAAAAAGCCCAGATTGATGATGATGCTCGCCCAAAACCATATTTTCTTATTTTGATCATTGGCAGCATCTTTCATTCTAATTCCGGTGTAGAAATCCAGAAGGGTAGAGAACATCAACAAAAACAAGAAACGCCAATCCCAGCAGGCATAGAAGTAATAACTAGCACCAAGGAGTAGAACGTTTTGTATTTGAAGGGCGCGCTTTTGAAGCAGCCAGTACAGCGCAAATACGATGGGTAGAAAAACTGCGAAACTCAGAGAATTAAAAAGCATGTTTATTCTTTGATAAATCTTTGTGTAGCCCTGTATTGTTTGCTTTGGATTTCAATGAAATATACACCAGGAGCCAACATCTCCGTAGAAATTGAAGTTTGTTTTTTGTTGTCTTTTGAAGCAAAACAAGCTATTCCAAGGGAATTGTAAATGGTATAATCGAAAGATTGAAGAGGTGTTTTAATTTGAATGAAATCTTTGGCTGGATTAGGGAAAATCTCAAAAGACAAAGACTCTAATTCTGTTTGATTGGTTACAATTGGATTGTATTCACAATTGAAATTGTAATCACAAATTTGTTGCGCCAAGAACTGCGTCATGATGGAAAGGGTAGTGTCATAATAAGCAGGAGATCCCAAATGAGGCACGTGATCTTGACCTTCATAAATCTCGAAGCAATGCTGAATACCCACTTGATTCATTTTTTCGTTCAATGCAAAACTTCCATCTACGGCTGTAACTGGGAATCCAAACAAACTCAAAGTAGCAGAGCCATAGGGAACGGTTTGATCATTGGGGCCATGAAACATACAAGCGGGTTCATCACCGCTGCCAATCCAGTCACTGTTGCCCAAGGCTCCACAGATATTCACAATGGCATTGACATGAGAAGAATAACCAGGATTTCCACTGTTGCCTTCTAATCCACCTTCTAAACCAATTCCATTCATATCCAAGAATGATGGGATTTCGGTTTCTTGATCCAAATAAGCATGGTGCAAAGTCATGAAGCCTCCAGCACTCACACCAGTTGTGTATATTTGGTTGTCGTCAATCAAATAAGGATTGTTCTGTTCTGCAACACTTTTGCGAAAGAATCGAATGGCGGCTTTCAAGTCTTGGGTTCCTCGCATAACTGCTTGTGTGGCACTTCCTTCTAAATTGGTAATGCCAAAGCCAAGTCTGTAATTGATGCAAGCAACAACATATCCCATCTTGGCCATGTCTTGACAAAATGGAACGACATCAGGACCATTTTTACTTCCGGAAATAAATGAACCTCCATGGCACATGACCACCAATGGACGGGAAGTTAGATTGTCATCAACGGGTTGGTAAACATCTAAAGTAAGGTCTTCAGCAGCACCGGTATAGTCCAAATTATTGCCGTAAACAATATTACTGGTTACGGTGAATTCTGGAAAAACACGTTGATAGTATCTCCCGCTGATGTCACATTGGGCAGCGCCCAATAAGGTCCAAACACTTAAAAGTAGTGTCGCTAATATTTTTGATTTCATGATTAAGGTTGTTGGTGCAATTTAATAAAACATCCAACAAGCTAGTCAATGATTTATCCTTTTCTTTTAGGTTTCCCTTTATTGGGGTTGTTAAAGCTTTTGGATTTGGTTTTCACTTCAAATTTCGGCTTGGACTTTTCGTGTTGTCTTTTTTCTGATTTGTCGATTTCTTTTTCAAATCGATTGCGAGAAGGACCTCTTTGAGCGCGCTCTCCATAGGTGTATTTTTTATCCTTATC
>JBEISW010000108.1:0-7049 GCA_040375215.1 Crocinitomicaceae bacterium
CCGTTGCTGTCATCACAACTGATTCAGGTACCTCACGCCGCTCGATTTCCTGCTTCATGAGTTGCTCGATCTTTCGGACATGATAAACTTCTGAAACATCCATCATGCTTATGGCCACGCCGGTTTTGAATGCACGTCCGGTTCTTCCAATGCGGTGAACATAATCTTCATGCTGGTGAGGAATTTGAAAATTGATCACATGCGAAACTTCAGCTACATCGATACCCCTTGCGGTGACGTCTGTGGTAACCAGAACGCGCACATCGCCTGCCTTGAATTCATCCATGGCATTGATACGGGCATTTTGTCCTTTGTTGCTATGTATGACAACTGTCTTTCCCAACTTTTTTTCCAATAAGATTTGGTGAATTTGCGTCACCCATTCTTTGGTTCGACAAAACACCATCACCCGGGTCATGGTTTCATCTGTTTCCAACAGGTGAACCAAAAGGTTGATTTTTGAAGGATTGTTGGGTACCGAATACAAATATTGCCCTACCGTTTCCGCCGGTGTTGCTTGAGGTGTCACCTCAATGATATTGGGAAACAATAAAAAATTGTCAGCGATGCGTTGCACTTTATCAGGAAACGTTGCAGACAACAACAATTGCTGTTTCTTGTGTGGTATTTTCTCCTGAATATCTCTGAGCTGCGGCCAAAAGCCCATGTCCATCATGCGGTCACATTCATCCAATACAACAGTCTTGATGGCTTTGGTCACAAAAACCCTTTTGGCATAAATTTCCAAAAACCTTCCTGGCGTAGCGATGATGATGTCCACTCCTTGCTCCAATTTCTCTGATTGGGCTTTAGGTCCAATGCCACCATACAAGGCGACATAACGCAAATCTGTATTCACAATCAGATTGGCCAAAACCCTTTCGATCTGCACCACCAGCTCTTTGGTAGGAGCAAGTACCAAAGCGCGTGGATCTGTTCCAGTGGCGAACTTTAATTTTTGAACGATGGGCAACAGGTAAGCCAATGTCTTTCCTGTTCCCGTTTGCGCAATACCTACCACATCTTGACCTGCCGTAATCATCGGAATAGCCTTCCTTTGAATCTCCGTTGGTTGTTCTATTCCTTGCGCTGTTAGTGCATCAATAAATTGCTTGGTTATCTTAAGCTCTGCGAATGCACTCATTGTATTTTTTCTATTTCTCTGCGATTAATTACGGGGTTGGCATAAATCTGCAACATGATCTCCTTGGCCAAAGCGGAGAATCCTTCCTTGGGAAGGTTGGTCTTTTTGCGGTTTAAACTTAAACGAAACACATTGGCTCTGATATAATTGCTAAAAGCAATTTTTTGAATATTGGAATAATGCTCTTTGTAATCCTTGGTGCCAATCAACAAATCATACGCGATGTAATTGGTAGGCCACAGCTTGTAAATGCGGTGCATTTCATTGTCAATGGACTGCGTAAGGTGACGGTATTTTTCATTTTTGTTTTGAATGGCCTTCATTTCGTCAATTCGATCATTGAGCGATTCACCCACTGTAATGTTCACCCTACCCTTGTGTCCTGTTATACCGGTTAACATGGACAATACATCCTCTCCCTTTTTCTTCTCATATGCACCAAACAATTTGAGGTGCATCAATTCATTGGTCTTTAGCATATCGCAAGGATCATATTCATAGCTCACGGCCATTGGAATGATTTGCAACGACTTCAACGTCTCTTCAATTTCGCCATTGCCAATCATGGCAAACATTTTCAACAAACCGGTTGCAGTTCTGTCATCACCATCCTTGCTTCGTCCTTCACGCTGCGCAATCCAAATGGAATTGTTGTCCTCTTTAATGGTCTTGCGGATATAATTGGACAAACGCATCGAATAATGAAAAACCTCTTTGGAGCTTACGTTTCGGTTGACGATAAAATTCTTGTTGGCACGCACGATATCCTCAACTACCCGATGTTGGAGCAAATTGTCTCCAATGGCAATTTGTGTGGTGCGGTATCCCTCCTCCAAAAGACTAACATTGAGCAAAGCACTATCTAAAATGATGTCTCTGTGGTTGGAAAGAAAAAGATATGCTTGGGTACGATCCAACGATTGAATATTGGTGAACGACATCCCTGAGGTAGTCATCTCTATGACACGCTTAAACGCGGGACCCGAGATCTCTGACTGAAACTCATCTACTGACTTCACGCCACGCATCATACTGTGGATGGCATTCTTGGAAAGACCGGGATAAACCCAGCGAATCATCTTGTAAAACAGCGGTTCATTGAGAATGCGATCAATGGCGGGTACCAACTCATTGTTGGTATAAGGTCTGATGGTATCAAAATTATGAATATCAAAAGTTTCCTGTTCCATGGGCTAAAGATACGATGAAGATTCGGGGGGCTGCTCAATACCCACAAAAGTTAAAAACATTGGACCGTTTGGAAAAAAGTACCAACATGTGGTAAACTTGTACAACAAAAGAAATCCATGAAAAACATTTTTACACTTTTACTGACCATCATCACTTTGGCAACCCAGGCGCAATTGGGCTCCATGTGCACCAATGCTGAGAGCATCGATAACAATTCAGTATATACCACCAGCGCAACTTACACCACCAGTTTTGATGACCATTGGTATGTTTTCACACCTGATTCAGGTGGAATGCACACATTAAGCACTTGCAATCTCATGTCTTGCGATACCAAAATTTGGATTTATGAAAGTTGTTTGTCAACAGTTACCGAGTTTGCTGAAGGTACATTCAGTTACAATGACGATTTTTGCGGAGTTCAATCCAGCATAACTGCAAACTTTATTGCAGGCAATACCTATTACATAAGAATAGGCGATTACAGCGATGGTTGTGCTGATCAAGTGACATGGAACTTGAGTTTCATGGGACAGATAGCTGGATGTATGGATCCTGCAGCATGCAATTACAATCCTTCTGCAACAACCGATGATGGCAGTTGTGCCTATTACCCTAGTCCATTTTGTTCACAACCAGACTTGGAGTTTGATTCACTTGCATTGGTTAATTCTCTTTATTTGTCTCAACACTTTTCTGATGAATGCGACATTCAAGAAGGCTGTGTAACAGGATATGGCAACCGTTGGGTTTTGGCTTTTAGTGCAAAAATCAATAACATAGGAGAAGAGGATTATTATTTGGGCAATCCCAATAGCAATCCAGGCATGTTCACCACACAGAATTGCCATGGACACACGCATTACGAAGGATATGGCGATTACCGTTTAATGGATGTCAACGGCAACATTATTCCTGCAGGGCATAAAAATGGTTTCTGTGTAATGGACTTGTGTGGAGCCGGACAATACAATTGCGGAGACATGGGAATCAGTGCTGGATGTTATGATATCTATGGAGCGGGTACGCAGTGCCAGTGGGTGGATTTGACCAATGTTCCTGCAGGACAATACCGATTAATGGCCATTGTGAATCCCGAGTATTTGCCAGATGCTTTGGGGAGAGTTGAAACGAATAATGAAAACAATGCCGCCAACGTATGTTTGGATATACAATGGAACAATGGCGTTCCAGAATTCCAAGTATTGGCAGAATGCACGCAATACTATGATTGCACCGGAGAATTGAATGGATCAGCAACCATGGACTGCATGGGAGAGTGTGATGGACCACATTTGTTTGCGGACATGAATGCAGATACCACTTTGAACAACGTGGATTTGGGATTATTCATGCTGCAAATGGCAGATGAGGCCATGACTCCAACCACTTGTAACGATTTAAATGGCAACGGCAACTTGACCGTTTACGATTTGGCTTTGGCTCAAAATTGCATGTACAATCAGAACAATGGCACCATGTGGAACAACGATTGTCAATTCCCACAAGATTTAATCAACCCCAACAGCAGCGCGGGAATGGCCATTTCCAATGCAGATGTCGCCAACGGATGGGTTGACATTGAAATCAAAAACTTCAGTCAAAACTTGACCGCATTTCAATTTGCCATCAGCGGCATCAATATCACCAATGTCCTGCCCATTTATCCGGCATTACCAATGTCATGACCGACTACAACAACAGCACCAACCAAGTTTATTTCATGTGCGACGGTATGACACACATTGCATCGAGTACAACAGCATCAGCATTCTGCAGAATCCAGTTTGATGTAACCACAGCAAGCACCATTTGTATCGATGAGATTGTGGATATTGTGAATGACCAATATGAGCGCGTTCCCAGTTATGTGTATGGCAATTGTGTTTCTGTGACCAATGGCATACAATCATGGGTGGCCAATGAGCAATTGATTGAAATTTTCAACAATCCAGTCAAGGAGCAATTGAACTTTAACATTCAAGCGGCAGGGTTTGAGGGCAGCAATTGGATACAGATCTTTGACATGAAAGGCAGACAAGTCCTGAATCAGATGATGACCGGAAGACAGCACCAATTGGATGTTCGTGAGTGGGCTGCAGGAGCCTATCAAATGCAAGTCGTGGGAGAGAACAACATGCGTTTGGTTCAGGGATGGGTGAAGGAGTAAGTGCTGAGGAAAGAGGGAAAAGAAAGAGGAAAATGGAAAGAGGAAAGTGGTAAGAGGTAAGAGGTAAGAGTGTTAATGCCTTATTTAGCTCGATCGTTTTTACATAGCCTTGATAATTCAATGCATCGTTAGCCCCGGAGGGGCGGAATGATAATATCCCCCGTCCTAAAAAAGCATAGGGTCTTTCAATTTCGAGTAACTAGGAAAGGTTTCCCCTTTAAATCCCCTTCATCATCTTCACACGAGCATAAATGCTCTTACTATCCAAACCGTACTTCTCCATCAATTGGTCTGGGGTGGCGGATTCTCCGAAAGAATCATTTACACCGATAAATGAAATGGGACAAGGGTGGTGTTGCGCCAATGTCTGCGCTACTCTACTGCCCAAACCACCAATGATGTTGTGCTCTTCTGCTGTGATTACACAATTGGTCTTCTTGGCACTGGCCACAATAGCAGCCTCATCCAGTGGCTTGATGGTGTGGATGTTGATCAAGTCAACTGATATTCCTTCCGCTTCCAATTGCAATGCAGCCTCTACTGCGGGCCATACCAAATGCCCGGTAGCAATAATGGTCACATCAGTTCCTGCATGAATGTGCCATGCTTTTCCAATTTCAAACTTCTGATCTACTGGAGTGAAATTGGTCACCTTGGGTCGTCCAAATCGCAAGTAAACTGGACCTTCAAACTCAGCGATGGCCATGGTGGCAGCCTTTGTTTGGTTGTAATCACAAGGATTGATAACGGTCATCCCTGGTAACATGGACATCATACCAATGTCTTCCAATATCTGGTGCGTCGCGCCATCCTCTCCCAATGTCAAACCAGCGTGTGAAGCGCAAATCTTGACATTCTTTCCGCTGTAAGCAACACTTTGACGAATTTGGTCATAGACACGACCTGTACTGAAATTGGCAAAGGTTCCCGTAAATGGGATCTTGCCGCCAATGGTCAAGCCGGCCGCCAATCCAATCATGTTGGCCTCTGCGATACCAGTTTGAAAAAATCTTTCTGGAAATGCTTTTTGAAAAGCATCCATCTTCAAAGATCCCGTTAAGTCAGCGCAAAGGGCAACTACTTGATCATTCTTTTTACCGGCTTCTAATAAACCTGCACCAAAACCTGAACGGGTATCATTGGCGGGGGACAATTCAAATGTTAACATATGCGCTGATTAATAATCTCCTAAAGTTTCTTCTAATTGTGACAAGGCATTGGCCAACTCCTCATTATTAGGCGCTACACCGTGCCATTTGTGTGTACCTTCCATGAAGTCTACCCCTTTGCCCATCGATGTGGTCATCAAAATCATGATGGGTTTTCCTTGACCTGTCAATTGCTTGGCTTCTTCGATGGTTGTATTCAAAGCCAATAGATCATTTCCATTGGTTTCCAACACCACCCATCCAAATGCTTCCCACTTGGCTTTGATGTTGCCCAAAGACAATACCTGATCCGTTGAGCCATCAATCTGTTGTCCATTACAATCCACAAAAGCAATGACATTGTCCACCTTGTTGTGCGCCGCGTACATGGCTGCTTCCCACACTTGCCCCTCTTGAATTTCTCCATCACCTTGGAGCACATAAACCAAACGATCATCGCCATTGAGTTTCTTGGCACGCGCTGCTCCCAAAGCAACGGACAACCCTTGACCCAATGAACCGCTGGCAATCCTGATACCCGGCAAATGCTCATGCGTTGTTGGATGACCCTGTAAACGTGTATTTAATTTTCTAAAAGTGGCTAATTCAGAAACGGGAAAATAACCGCTGCGTGCCAAAACAGAATACCAAACTGGAGAAATGTGACCATTGGACAAAAAGAACAAGTCTTGGTTCTTTCCATCCATGTCAAAAGACGTTGGATTGTGTTGCATTTGTTTAAAGTATAGAGAAACAAATAAGTCGGTGCAACCAAGACTTCCGCCAGGATGACCGCTGTTCACCGCATGGACCATGCGTACAATATCCCTTCTCACTTGAGAGGCGATGCTTTGTAATTCTGAAATTGATTTGGACACTTTAATTGGGTTTTGGCAAAATTAGAGCAAAGCCAATTGTTAAAACGAATAGTGTTCACCAATTGTGGAAAACAAGCCACAAGGGTTACTCTATTTTTGAAAACACAATTCATTCAAATGAAAATTTTTAAAACCTCACTTTTAGTTGTTTCTCTGACCATAGTAAATTTTGTTGGAGCCAATGCGCAAAATTTCACCTCGCCCGATAGCAGTCACTATGATAGGCTAACAGCAGATGTCTACAAAGCTTTGAAGAACGAAAACAGAAAATTTTTGGACCCCCACATATTTGATGTGAACACTTTCAAAGAAATCATTTTGGAGGTATCGAAAGATATGCGAAATGTTGATACTGAGTCCATTCAAAAAGAACTTCAAAAGGAGTTGAGTGATCCCAAACGAAATGCGGAGATGACGGAGAAACTCCATAAGAACATTCAAGAAAAATACCACCGCGCTTTGGCTGAAATTGCCGAATATGGTTTTAACATGAAAGGCTCAAAATATCTTGGGCACAC
>JBEISW010000290.1:0-2899 GCA_040375215.1 Crocinitomicaceae bacterium
CCTACTTTACCGGAACCCTATTTGCTGTGGCTATTTTTTTATTTAATTACCGAATGACCGAAAAAATTTATAGGATCGCAGCGCAGATTTCAGCAGTGGCTGCCTTAGTGGTAGCTTGTTGCCCAACCAATCTTTATTGAAATAGTTTTTATACCTGTATTCAAATAGAATGGATTCCCCTCATAAAAATCATTGATCATGTATAGATCAGGCCATAAGTCGTGATTCAAGTCTATAAAGGCGGGTTGAAATGCATGTTTTTGGACGTTGAGAAAACCTGCATCGCCATTTAAACTTTCAAAGTGAAGATCACCCAAATTAACCAAGTATTGGTTTTTACTTTGATCTGAATAGTTGGCCACAGCGATATCCAATAATCCATCTCTATTGATGTCGCTGAATGCGATACCAGAATACATTTGATTCGATTGTGGTGTGATAATGGATAATTGGGAGATGTCACTGAAATTTTGATTGTCTAAATTTTTATAGATGTGAATACCATCATCAAAAGTTGTGATGACCAAATCATTTTTCCCATCATTATCTAAATCTCCCCAACCAGAAGATAAGCTGTGTTGTCCGGCGTAGAAGTAGTAAAGGGGTTCAAAATAACCACCTAAATTTTGATAGAGAATAACAGGTCCGTTGGTTTGACAAAGGGTTAAATCATCCCAGCCATCTTCATTGAAATCAAAGAAACTAACTCCCTGTCCTGACATGGTGTATTGATAATTGATATAAATGCCATGGTCCAATGCAATTTCCTCAAACTCGGGATTCTGCGCATTGGCTTGTTCAATGACTCCATGAATAATGATTAGGATTATAGTTGGTGTGAAAAATCGCCTTGTCATTTTCATGGAGGAAATCATGCGAAGAAAGCATTTCAGAGTTGGTATTTTAGTTTCAAAATGTAGATCTGTTTTTTTCATAGGGATATATTGGAACATTTAGCTTAGTCTTTGCAGCACCAGCGTATGGGGTAAATCTTTTTTGGCGTTTTAACCCATCTTGGTTGAGCAATGGATTCAAGGGATATACCGTTGGCCGCTGTTCCATGATAGATGCTTTGGCCCAACGAATTGTATACGATAGCCTCTCCACTATAACCACTGTTGTTGGTCAAATGTTTGGAGCAGAATTGCCATTCCATGTCCAACTCTTGTTGCTCGTTAGTTTCATTTTCCACACATAGGGTGGCTACGGGGAAGGTCCATGCGCAAATGTTTTGGTATTGCAATACAAAATAAGTAGAGTCGTCGCAAGGGTGTGTGTTGGTCCACAAGTCTGTTCCATCCTCCCAATAAATGTTGAAATCAAAATTGTTTTCTAAGTCAACGTTCCACTCCACCCAATTTTCATTGATCGTGTATTGTGTGTCAACCACTGGTGCAGGTTCATCAATCCAAATCAATTCCAAGGGATGATTCATTGCACAGCCATTGGGATGCATGTAATGGATGATGATGCTGTCTTCTGAAGAGCTTATCTCCCAGGACGTAATTGTCCATTCATTGTATAGCCATTGTTCGGTAAAGCTCTCGTAATTCAGATTTTCTGAAGAACAAAAAAGAGCACTGTCTCCCGCAAATACTGGGATTTCAATTTGAAAAGGTATGTTAATGGTGTCCGAAACTTGACAGCCTGCGGTTGAGGTAATGGTGATGGGGTATTGTCCTGCCGTTATACTTCCATTAATGGCTGAATCTCCAATTGCCCATGTTGAACTGGGCGCGTTGGTGGTGTAGTACGGCGTAATACTTCCATTGTTCAGTGAAATACAAGCAGCAGGCTGCACATCAATGCTATCTAAAATCAATACCTCTTGCTCAATCAATTGAAGCGTATCCTTCCAAATACATTGTCCGTAGACTATTTCTACGATGTATTGACCTGCATTGAGCGAGTCAAGATAATTGTACCAAATTTCATCCGGAGTATACCATGCAATTAACCCATCTTCACTGTCTGCGCAAGTAGGCATGATTGTGCTCACGACAGGAACATAGGGTTCATCAATATGAATGGTGATGGGAACTTTTATGAGATGAAATATTCCATGAAGAAAACTCCAGTTTCCTGGGCCAGGAACCCAGTAGGTATTGCTTCCTAAATTCTGAGTGATAGAGTTCAGGGTATAAATGTTGAAGTCTGGATGAAAGTGAATGTAAAATCCACTGTCTACAGCGCATGAATCCACCATGGCGGTGGTATACTTTGTTAAAAGTTCGGCCTCTGTGAAATCGTAGTTTTCATTTCCAGGCAAGAAATAATGTCTGTCTATTAATCCGCTAGGCCAATGAATGATTAAACTGTCCATGATTGTATCCGTTCCCATTCCCAAAATCAGATGCTGTGAATTTTGATTCAAATAATTTTCACCCATCTGCAAAATGGTTTGAGAGAATAATCCGCCGTGGTAGTATTGTACAATACTACCTATGCCTTGTTGGTTAGAGTACACTGCATGGAGTGTTATTTTGATGCTATTGTTGTTATTTTCTATTTGATTTTCTAAAAGACGAAGGTTGTAGTTTTCTTTTGGCTGATAAGCAATGTCGTAACGTCTATCTCTATTGAAATCCCCTTTAGCACTGGTGTATCCATCTATTTCAGCATAATCGCCGAGTTCAATGTTTGAAAAGTTGCCATTCGTGTTGGCCAAAAGATTGTTGCCATAATTCACGGAATTGGTCCACGGCAATTCATTGGTTACCCAGAGATCTTCCCATCCGCTGTTGTCATAGTCTATCCATAGACCAGACCAACACCATTTATTAACCGTGCAATTTTTTTGTACCGCGAGATTATCAAAGATTCCGGCTCCATTGTTCGTCATCAATCGGTTGCCCTCTGCCCGATTGGTGATGTAGACATCCCAGTCTCCGTCATGGTC
>JBEISW010000373.1:0-1549 GCA_040375215.1 Crocinitomicaceae bacterium
ACCACCCCGCTTCTGCTGGCGCAGAACCACCCCTCCTCCCGAAGCATCGGGACGCTTTCGCAGCAGGAGGGGAGATGAATTCGAGCTACGCTATTTACCCCAATCCAACAACAACAGGTAGTTTTGTTCTACAGTACAACGGCGATCGTAGGGGCGAATTGATATTCGCTCAGGAATCCATGACGGAATTGGTGATGATGGATATCACAGGTAAGGTTGTGTTTAAAACCAATGTGGTTGTGAGTGTAGGCATAGAGGAGATTGAGTTTGGTGATTTGGCTAGCGGAGTATACATGGTGATGGTGGGTGAGGAGCGATTGAGATTGGTGGTGGAGGAGTGATTTGAAATTGCATTTTACGAAATGTTGTATTGAAAAAATTATTGTTTTAGTGAATTATGTTTTGAAAATTGAATCAAATGAGATTAAAAATGAAGTGTTTTTTTGTTTGGATAGTTCTAACTTCTATCTCTTTATTAAGTGTTGGTCAAGTTGTCATATTGACGGAAGATTTTTCTTCAGCTAGTGGTACAACTCCCCCAAACACTTGGAATAATATAATCGTTACAGGTCAGGCTACTGACTTGTGGCGTTTTGATAATCCGGGAGCTAGAATAACATCTTTCCCTGTAACGGGAAAGTTTGCCATATTCGATAGCCAGAATTATTCTTCTTCAGGGGGTAACGAGAAAGTAGTTTTGGAAACCCCCTTTATTGATTGTTCTTTTTCGACAAATATTATTTTTTCATTTGATCATCATTTAGAAGGCGGCAGTGGAGGTCAAGGAACAGTGGAGATTTATAATGGTTCAAGCTGGACTGTATATACTACTTTTACCAATACCACGTCTGGTATAGCGACGGAGACTTTCAATATTAGTTCTTTGGTGGGTGGTGTGACCAATGCCAAGATTCGTTTCATTTGGCAAGGGAATGCTTCGAATTATTGGCTGTTGGATAATGTTAAGGTCATTTCTCCTCTATTAAGAGATGCCAATGTTGAATCTCTCAATGGTCCTATCATGCCATTTTCAACTGGGTTGACTCCGGTTAAGATTACATTACAAAATGATGGAGTTCAGCCATTGACTTCAGCTACTATCCGATGGACAGTCAATGGAGTTCAGCAGCCTGACTATGCTTGGACTGGAAATATAGGTTATCAGCAAACTCAAAGCAATATCCAAATTGGATCTTACAATTTCCCTTCAGGGGTGATTAAAAATGTCAGAATCTGGACAATGAATCCCAATGGGTTATCAGATCAGAATTATTTAAATGATACACTTTCAACCAATCTTGCAGCTGCTTTGTGCGGTCAGTATACCATTGGTGGTAGTTCACCAAGTTTCACAAACTTCACACAAGCAGCGTTTGCTCTAAACAACGCCGGCGTTGGATGCCCAGTAGTATTCAAGGTTCGCAACGGGACATACAATGAGCAGATTAAGATTTATGAAATTCCGGGTGCATCGGCATTGAACACGGTTTTGTTTGAAGGGGAGAATGGCGATTCAACGCTTGCTGAGATTCACTATCAGACGTCAAAC